>DAMBCY010000036.1:0-17119 GCA_032056255.1 Cellulomonas sp.
TGGCGGCCGGTGGCCGTGGCCGTGATCGTGCGGACCAGGGTGGCGACCGCGAAGCTCGACCGCTTCGACAGGTAGCTCCACGGCCGGTGGGTCTCCTCCTGCGCGGCCATGAACGCGCCCATCGCGTCCGTGCTCGAGAGCACCAGCACGCCGAGGTCGGGGTCCCGGCGCTGCAGGCGGCTCGCCAGGGTGATCCCGTCGCCGTCGCCCAGGTTGACGTCGACGACCACGACGTCGGTCGTGCCGGGGGCGATGACGAGCCCCGCCTCCTGGAACCCGCCCAGGCTGTGCACGAGGTGGAGCTCCGGACGGCTCGCGACCAGCTGCTCCAGCATCCGGCGCATCAGCAGCTCGTCCTCGACCAGGCTCACCCGGACGACAGCAGGTCCCACCTGCCCCTCCCCTCGCGCGTGCCTGCCGGGCACGGTGCTGGCGCTCCCACCACGCGTCGGCTGCTCGGGACGCGGGGCAGGCGGAGCACACGGTACGCCAGGGGCTCCGGACCGCGCGAGTAGGTGCTACCTCTGCCCGGCCCCGGGCAACCCCATACGACGGCGCCGGCGGGCCGCGGGCCGTTGACACCATCCACTGACTCGCCGGCGGTGCGTGACCGCGCACCGGAACCCGACGCGGGGACGAACCAAGAGGAGATATCGCACGTGACGAGCACCAAGGGGCAGCACGAGGGGAAGCGGGCCGCGTTCGGCGCCCGGACCAGAGGGATCGCGCGGCGGGGTGTCGGTGCGGCGGTGTGCGCGGGCCTGCTGCTGACCGGGACGCTGGCCACGACCGCCACCGCGGCCGGGTCGCTGACGGCGGACGACGAGACGAACGTCATCACGGGCCTGACGACGCAGCACATGTGGTCCGACGACGGGGGCAGCACCTGGCGGGTCGGCAGCCCGGACGCCCGGTTCCCCGGCACGCGCACCGTGATCGTGGCCACGCTGGACGCCGACGTGGTGGCGAGCACCACCTGGGACCCGGCGAGGACGTACTCCTCCGCGGGCACCCTCGTGCGCCACGACGGGTGGCTGTGGAGCAGCAAGTGGTACGCCAACCCGGGTGAGCGGCCGGGGGCGAACGACGTGTGGGAGCGGGTCCGGGCGGTGGACGTGAGCGTGCAGGGCACGTTCCAGTTCACCCCGTGGACGGGTGAGGCCGCGCACCGGTACCAGGCCGAGCAGCGCCAGTACGAGATCGAGCGGACCGCGGTCGTCGGCTACTTCCCCGAGTGGGGCATCTACGAGGGGCACGACAACTACTCCGTCTCCGACGTGCCGTTCGACTCGCTCACGCACGTGAACTACGCCTTCGGCGTGCTCAAGGAGGACGCCCGGGGCGAGTGGGGCATCGCGATCTGGGACCCCTGGGCGGCGCTGGAGAAGGACGGCGGCCTGTACGCGCAGATGGCCGAGGCCACCGCGGCGCACGGCGTGCACAACATCCTCTCGCTCGGTGGCTGGACCAACAGCGAGAACGGCGAGTTCGAGGCGGCGACGGCCACCCCGGAGAAGACCGAGCAGCTCGCCCAGCGCATGGTCGACTTCATGCTGGAGCACGGGTTCAGCGGTCTGGACGTCGACTGGGAGTACCCGCGGGACGCGGCCGCCGCGGACCAGTTCGAGGACCTCCTCACCCGGCTGCGCACCAAGCTCACCGCGCTCGGCGAGGCGAACGACGTGTACTACCCGCTGTCGGTCGCGGTCACGCCGAACCACACCTACATGGAGTTCACCAAGCCGGAGGCCATCGTCGACCTGGTCGACTCGATCAACGTGATGACCTACGACTACCACGGGGCGTTCGACCCGGTCACCGGGCACAACGCCCCGCTGTACGCCAGCTCGATCGACGCCGACCAGAAGTTCAGCACCTCGGCGACGATGAAGGAGTTCCACGAGGTCTACGGCGTGCCGAAGAACCAGCTGCTCGTCGGCGTGCCGTTCTACGGTCGCGCGTGGGGCGGCGTCGAGGCCACCGAGCTGGTCGACGGCCTGCCCGCGCTCGGGGCCGAGGGTTCGGCCACCGTGCACGGCCAGTGGGACGACGAGGGCCAGTTCACCGGCAGCAACCCCTACACCGCGCTCAAGGCGATGGAGCGGGACCCGGCGTTCACGAAGTACTGGGACGAGGAGTCGCAGGTCCCGTACCTGTACAACTCCTCGACCAAGGAGTTCTTCACCTACGACGACGCCCGCTCGGTGCAGGCGAAGGTCGACTTCATCGCCGACAACGAGTACGGCGGGGCGATCATCTGGGACCTGAGCGGCGACACGAGGGACCACGAGCTCGGCACGATCGTCGGCCAGTTGCTCGACGAGCGCACCCCGGACCCGACGCCGGACCCGGAGCCGGGCGACGACGAGGACGGCGACAGCGTCGGGCAGGACATCCAGGTCACGGTCCCGGCCGACGAGGAGCCGGGCGAGTTCGTGTGGAGCGTCGACGCCTCCGACGAGCTCGTGGACCTGGGCGAGGTCGCGGTGGTCGGCGACCACCTGCGCGCCGACGGCGCGGCGAACGCGGTGCGGGTGACCGACACCCGTGCCGGCGGCCTGCCGTGGTCGGTCAGCGCCAAGGTCGGCGACTTCGTCGCGGGCGACCGGTCGTTCTCCGGCCGCTACCTCGGCTGGACCCCGAACCTGGTCGAGGCCGGCGGCGACGTCCAGCTCGGCGCGGCCGTGGCGTCGGGCTTCGACGGCGGCGCGGGCCTGGCCGGCACGGCCGTGCTCGCCCGTGCCGCCGAGGGCCACGCCGTGGGCAGCACCGTCGTGGGCGCGGACCTGCAGCTGAAGGCCCCCGTGGGGCTGGCCGACGGGACCTACCGGGCCGTCCTCACGCTGACCGCCCTCAGCTGACCCCGTGACGGCGGGCGGGGTGCCGGCGCACCTGCCGGCGCCCCGCTCGCCGTGCCCGCACCACCCACCGCGAGGAGAGGCCATGTCCCCCGTCAACCCCACCGTCCCGGGAGGCCGGCGGCGTCGCCGACGCCGCGCACCGGCCACGGCGCTGGCGCTCGCCGTGACCGCCCTGCTCGGTGCCCTCGGCACGGCCGGCCCGGCCGCCGCCGACGACACCGGCTCGACGGTCACCTGGAGCGTCCGGCCCGCGACCGCCGCGGACGGCGCCGACCGTCCGTACTTCGACCTGCGCACCGACCCCGGGACCGTGGTCTCGGACGAGCTGGTCGTCACCAACTACTCCGACGAGCCGCTGGACCTCGCGTTCTACGGGACCGACGGGTTCACCGGGTCGTCGGGGGACGTCGAGGCGCTGACCCGGGACGAGGAGCCGCGGGGCCTGGGCACGTGGTTCACCGCCGAGACCGACGCCCTGCGGGTCGAGCCGGGTCAGGCGGTCCCGGTCGGGTTCACCATCGACGTCCCGGAGAACGCCACCCCCGGCGACTACGTCGGTGCGGTGCTCACCTCGCTCCAGGTGCCCGAGGGCGAGGAGGGCGTCTCGGTCGACCGGCGGCTCGGCGCGCGGCTCTACCTGCGGGTCGAGGGCGAGCTCCGCACAGGGCTCGAGGTGACCGGCCTGACCGCGTCCCGACCGTTCTCCCTGCTGCCGGTCGGTGACGCGACGGTCCGCTACACCGTCACCAACACCGGCAACGTCCGCCTCGGCGCGGACCAGGCCGTGACCGTCACCGGCCCCTGGGGGCTGCTGCCGGTGACGGGGACCGGTGCGGACGCGGTGCCCGAGCTGCTGCCGGGCGAGTCCTGGGACGTGGAGGTGGCGGTGGGCGGCACGTGGTCGCTGGTCCGGCTCACGGCCGAGGTCGACCTGGTGCCGCAGACCACCGCCTCGCTGCCGGGTCCGCCGGACCTGGTGCACACCCGCGCCGGCTTCTGGGCCGTGCCGTGGCTCCTGCTGGTCGTGCTGCTCGGTGCTGTCGTCGTCGTGCTCGTCGTGCGGCACCGCCGCCGGGTCGCCGCACGTCGGAAGGACGCCGAGGTCCGCCAGGCGGTGGACGCCGCGCTGCGTCGGCACCGGCTCGCGGGCGACCCGCTGCCGGGTCCGGAGACCCCGGCCGGCGGCACCACCGGGCGCCGTGCCGGCTGACGGCCCGGCTCCGTCCCCACCGTCTCGTCACCTCATCGGGCCTCGTGCCCAGGAAAGGCCACCACCCATGTCCATCGTCACCCGAGCCGCCGGCGTCGCCACGCTCGGCGCACTCGCCCTCACCGCCGTCACCGGCGGCGCCGCCTCCGCCGCGACACCGACCGGTCCGGTCGGCAGCGGCGCGGCGTTCACCGGCACCACCAGCACCGACGTGCGGATCAGCACGACGGTCGGGGCCGAGACCACCGCGTTCCCGCTGCTGTCCGGGGCGGGCGTACCCGGCCGGACCGTGACCATCGCCGTCGACGACGAGCAGGTCGGCAGCGTCGAGGTCAACGCCTCCGGGGCCTGGCTGTTCCGCGTCCCCGAGGCGCTCACCCCCGGCCGGCACACCGTCACCGTGCAGCAGGGCGCGTCCCACGACACGGCCGACCTGCACGTGGCCGCCCAGTCGCGCACCGAGATCGCGCCCGACGCGGGGTTCTGGAGCGTGCAGTCCGACAGCGCGGGGCGCTGGAACAGCGTCCAGATCTCCGCGGCGTACAGCTTCACGGAGATCGTCGGCAGCGTGGTGAGCGGGTCCGAGACCGCCGGGCTCACCGACCAGGGCGAGGTCGTCTCGTGGGACACCGCGCGCCACACCAACACCGCCCTGCGCCCGGACACGAGCGGGCTCTCCGGGGACACCTACAGCCGCATCGCGGCGCTTCCTCGCGGGGGGTACGCCCTCAGTGCCACCGGCGAGGTGCGGGGATGGGGCAACCAGCGGTCGATCCTGCCGGCGCGGTACCCGCTCGTCCCCGACCCGGTCGCCGACCAGCAGGTCGTGCAGGTGAGCACGTCGGCCGGGTTCGGCGGGACGCTGGTCGGCACCCTCTCGAGCGAGGGGGAGGTCACGGTCTGGAACCACGACGACATCGACTACGCGTCGACCCGTCCCGACAACTCCTCGCTCGAGGTGCACACCGGGATCTTCGCCGGCGAGCCGGTCGTCGACGTCGCGGTCGGCTGGATGTACAACATCGGCGTCGGCGCGGTCGGCCCGGACACCGGCGTCCAGCCGTACGCGCTGGGCCTGACGCCCGACGGCCAGATCCTCACCTGGGGCGAGAACCCGGCCACGGCGGTCCCGGACGAGGTCCGCGACAAGCGGGTGGTGCACCTGGAGACCAGCTACCAGAAGGTCTGGGCGCTGACCGACGACGGGTACGTCCTGTCCTGGGGATCGCAGGGCTTCGCGCAGGAGTCCGACCCGTGCGACCGGGTCGTGCAGCTGTCCGCGGACCTCGTCGGGCAGGCCGCGGTCACGGACGACGGGCGCGTCGTCACGTGGGGAACGGGCGACTCCTTCCACTCCATGAACAACGGCACCGGCGGCAACCCCCTCGACGAGGTCGGAGGTCGTCCCGCGGCACGCGTGAGTGCGACGGGCAAGGGCACGTACGTCTTCCTCGCGACCGACGACGGGTCCGCCGCGCAGGACCAGGACCTCGCCGTGACCATTCCCCGTTGCGCACCGGAGCCGGGCGAGTTCGTGTGGAGCGTCGAAGGCGGCGACGACGTCGTCGACCTCGGCACCTTCGCGGACGCGGGCGACCACCTGCGTGCGGAGGGTGCGGCCAAGGCGGTGCGGGTGACCGACACCCGTGCCGGCGGCCTGCCGTGGTCGGTCAGCGCCAAGGTCGGCGACTTCGTCGCGGGCGACCGGTCGTTCTCCGGCCGCTACCTCGGCTGGACCCCGAACCTGGTCGAGGCCGGCGGCGACGTCCAGCTCGGCGCGGCCGTGGCGTCGGGCTTCGACGGCGGCGCGGGCCTGGCCGGCACGGCCGTGCTCGCCCGTGCCGCCGAGGGCCACGCCGTGGGCAGCACCGTCGTGGGCGCGGACCTGCAGCTGAAGGCCCCCGTGGGGCTGGCCGACGGGACCTACCGGGCCGTCCTCACGCTGACCGCCCTCAGCTGACCCACCGCCAGCCAGCGGGCCGAACCCCCTGGAGCCGGACGTCCCGGCTCCAGGGGGTTCGCGCCGTCCGGGGCGGGTGCCCGCCGGTCCCAGGGGGGATCCCCGCGAGCCCCTGGTGGTTTACCCCTCTCGCCCGGGGTGGGCGCGCCGGGCCGCCCGACGATGGATCGACCCCGCTGCGCAGGGACGTCGCTCGAACGGTACCGACCGTGCGGCGGCGTGCACGTGCACACGATGAAGAAGGAAGTGGATCGATGGCACTCAGCAACACGAACAAGAAGCGCGCCGGCGTCCTCGCCGCCGCGGCGCTGCTCGTCGCGGGAGCGGTGGGCACGGGCGCGGTGACGACCCTCACCACCGCCCTGTCCGGCAACCAGCTCAGCGCGGACGTCCGCAGCGACGACGACCCGATCTCGGGCGCCCGCGTCGTCGTGACGGGCGACCCGATCGTGCACACCTTCGACACGACGAAGTACAACGACATCGCCCCGGGCACCTGGACCATCACCAACCTCGGCACGGACGCCGCGCCCTTCGACGGCACGTTCGCCCCCACCGGCGACATCGCGGACTCGCTGGCCGAGAACCTCACCGTGCAGTACGGCGACGACATCGTCGCCGGCCAGCCGACCACCTGGCACGACGCCGGCACGCTGGCCGCCCCGGTCTCGTACGCCGACGCCCTGTCCCTGGCGGACGCGACGCTCGCCGGCGGCGAGTCCCGGGTGGTCCCGGTGCGTGTGATCCTGTCCGACCCGACCGCCCTCCAGGGCACCGCCGGCGAGACGCTCACGGTGGGTGCGACCTTCACGGTCACCTACGTCGACGCGTCCTGACCCGGTGCGTGGCTGGGCGGCCGACCCGGCGCCCAGCCACGCCCGCACCGGGCCCGGCCCGACCCCTTGTCGCCCCCTCCGCCGCTCACGGGAAGTCTCACCCGCATGGACCGCTCGATCGCCGCACTGACCTCCGGCATCGCCCGCGCGCTCGCCCTCGGGCTCGTCGTCGTGCTGGCGGTGCCGTTCGCCTGGACGACCGTCACCGGTGACCGCCTCCTGGAGGTGACCGGCGTCTCGATGACCCCCACCTACCACCGCGGCGACCTGCTGCTCGTCCGGTCACCCACCGGCGACGAGCTCACCCGGACCGGCCAGGTGGTCGTCGTGACGTTCGGCGACGACGGCACGGGGCCGTCCTACGTGCACCGCGTGCACGAGCTCACCGCGGACGGTGCGGTCCTCATGGGCGACGCGAACACCGAGCCGGACCCGCGTCCCGTCACCGCCGCGCAGGTCGTCGGCACGCCGCGCCTGCACCTGTTCGGCCCCGCGGCGGACCTGCTGCTCGCCAGCCAGACCCTCGCCGGACGCGCGGTGCTCGTGCTGCTCGCCGCGCTGTGCGCGTTCGGCGTCCCGGCCGTGACGCGCGCGGCGCTGGGACCGGGGCCCCGCCACCGCAGGCCCGCGCCGACCGGTCCGCAGCCCGCCGCCCCGCCCCTCGCCCCTCTCGTCCCCCAGGAGCCACGATGACCCGGACCTCCCCCGTCCCCGCCCCCCTCGCGACGCGGGTGCGCCGACGGCTGGCCGCGGCGACGACGGCCGTCGTCCTGCTGCTCGGGGCGCTCGCGGCCCCGGCAGCCACCGCGGCGGGTGGTACCGCGGGGGACGAGGAGATCTCCGCCGCCGACATGGTCGTGCTGCCGACCCTCGACCTGCAGGTCCGGCCAGGGGAGACGGCGCTCGTGCCCGTTCACCACGACGGAGAGGCCTTCTCGCCCGAGCCCAGCGCGTTCTTGCTCGGCGTGCCCGGCGGCTTCGAGGTCACGGCCGTCGAGCACGACTGCGCGTCCGACGGGAACTTCGAGGTCATCCCCGACTTCCTCGGGTTCGTCGCATGGACATCGGCGGACTGCCGGTGGGACGGCAGCGACGACGGAACCACCTACACCGTGCACCTCGCGGTCCCCGACGGACTGGCTCCGGGGACCTACCGCGGCGAGTACATCGCGAGCCGCAGCAACGACGTCGGCGACGCCATCGCCCACAGGGCGGTGGACCTGACCGTCAGCGACACCGACGAACCGCTGGTCACCATCACCGCCCCCGTCGGCGACCAGCTCGCGGGCTGGGTGGACTTCACCGGCACCGGTCCGGCGGGCGCCACGGTGATCTGGTCCCTGACCGAGGAGGGGTCCGGGGCGGCGGGCTCCAGCTCGAGCGTCAGCGTCGACTCGGAGGGGACGTGGCGTCACCAGAAGAAGTTCGTCGCCGGTGACACGGTCTGGCGCCTCACGGTCTGGGTCTCGGGCGACCCCGCCACGGCGGTCTCGACCACGTTCCGGATCCGGGAGGCCGAGCCGATCGACATCGTCACCCCCGGCTCGGGGTCGGTGCACGCGTCCGGGCCCGTGACCCTCACCGGTACGGCACACCCGTCGAGCCTCCTGCGCCCGGTCGTCGGCGACGTCGAGCAGCCCGCGGTCGAGGTCGGTGCGGACGGCGGCTGGTCGACCACGGTCGACCTGACCCGGGGCCGGTACACCGTGACCGTCCGCTACGAGTCGCTGGCGGGCACGTCCGCCTCCGTGGACCTCGTGGTGTGGGACGAGGGCGTGACCATCACCGAGGTCGGCGGGCAGGACGCGGCCGACGGGGTCGTGGTGACGCCGCCCGGCACCGGCGCGATCGGCGTCACGGGCACCGGGTTCCCCGGCCGGACGGTCACGGTCGACGGACGTGCCGTCGGAGGGGACGTCGGGGACAGCGCGACGGCCGTCGTCGACGACGACGGCCGGTGGCAGGTGTCCCTGGCCGGTGACCTGGAGGACCTGCGGTGGCGGGACGTCGTGCTCGTCGCGCGTGACGAGGGCGGGTCCGAGACCCGGGTCGCTGCGGTCGTCGCCTGGCCGATCCTCATCGCAGCCCCGGCCGGCGGGACCATCGTGCCGGTGGGCACGGACCTGACCCTCGAGGTGCGTGGCTTCTCGTGGGTGGCCCACGAGGTGCTGGTGGACGGCGAGGTCGTGCAGACCGTGCCGCAGCAGGGCAGCAGCACCACGTTCACCACGGTCCTCGGCGCCGAGGTGCTGCACCCGGGGGCGAACACCCTCACGGTGCGCCAGCCGGAGCTGCCGGACCACACCGCGTCCGTGACGGTCGGGGTGGTGACCGTCGGCGCGGTCGACCTGCGGGTCGACGCCCGGGTCCGTCGTGTCGAGAGCCGTACCGAGCTGAAGGAGATCCTCCCGTGACCACCACGCAGACCACCCGCCGCGGCCGCCTGCGCGCGTCCCTCGTCCTGGCCGGGCTGCTGGCCGGGCTCGGCCTGGCCGGTCCCGCGGCGGCGGCGACCGGGACCGGGACCGCGGACGCCCGGGCCGCGGCGGGTGTCACCATCAGCGGCGAGCCTCTCGTCCACACGTTCACGGGCACCGCCCCGGAGCAGGTCGAGGCGACCTGGACCGTGCGGTCGACGGGGGGCCAGAAGCTGGTCGTCGACGGCGGGCTGCGCGGCACCGGCGGCTCGGACCTCCTCGCGGAGCACCTCACCGTCGAGTACGGCCGGGTCGCCCCCGGCGGCGAGGTCGAGACCTGGTACCCGGCGGGCACGCTGGCTGCCCCGCGGGGCTGGGCCGACGCCGTCGGCGGGCAGCAGCACGTGGACGGGGCGGAGGACCTCGTGGTGGCGGTCCGGGTGGGCCTGCCGGACCCCGGGGCGCTGCTCGGCCTCGGTCCCGTCACCGCCACCGCCGACTTCGTGGTCGTCGCGCTGCCCGCGGAGGACGACCCGCCCGTCGGCCCCGGTCCGGACGGGCCCTCCCCGCAGGACCCGACCCCGGGCACCGGCGACGACCCGTCCGGCGGGACCGGGTCGGTCTCGGCGGGCGACGCGGGTGCCGACCTGGCGGTGACCGGGATCGGGATCGCGTCCCTGCTCGCGCTCGCGACCGGCCTCCTCGTCGTCGGTGCGGCGCTGCGCGTGCGCTCCGGCCGTCGCGCGACGGAGACCGTCCGATGAGCCGCGCGGACGTCCGCCGCCGGGACCGGCGGGCCCTGCGCGCGCTCTCCGCCCAGGTCTGCACCACGCCGCCGCGGCACGTCGCCGCCGCGCGGCACGGCCGGCACGCGGTCCCGGCCTGACGGCGAGCGGACCGCGGTAAGCGGAACGCGGTCCCGGAGAGGGGGTTCCCATGCACGCAGGCCGTCCCAAGCCGCGGACGCGGGTCAGCATCGTCGAGGACGAGCTCCTGCTGCGCCGGATGCTCGAGCAGGTGCTGCACGGACGACCGGACGTCGTGGTCGCGCACAGCGCCGGCGGGTGCCAGGAGGCCGAGCGGGCGATCGTGCCGCGGAGCACCGACGTCCTCCTGACGGACGTGCACCTGGAGGACGGGAGCGGCATCGAGCTCGCGGAACGGCTCCAGGAGCGGGACCCCCGGCTCGGCATCGTGCTGATCTCGAGCCAGGACTCGCTCGGGTCGTTCCTGCACGCCCAGTCCGCGGCGCCCCGGCCGTGGAGCTTCCTGTCCAAGCGGTCGAGCTTCGGCGTCAACACGCTCGTGCACAGCGTGCAGGCGGCGGTCGACGGCACCCAGGTGATCGACCCGCACCTGGTGCAGCAGTCCCGGCCCCGCGCGGACACACCGGTCGCCCTGCTCACGCCCGCCCAGCTCCGCGTCCTGACGCTCGTCGCGGCGGGGATGTCGAACGAGGCGATCGCGCGGGCGACCTCCACGACCCTCCGCTCGGTGGAGAACCACCTGCTCGCGGTCTACCAGCGGCTCAAGCTGCCGTCGGAGCGGCACAACCGCCGGGTGCTGGCGACCCTGGCCTTCCTCCAGCAGACCAGCCGCCACCCGCGGTCCCTCCGCGGGGGCTGACCGCCCGGCCGGCACGGAGGCGCCCCGTCGTCGACCCGGGGCGGTTCAGCGCGGCGCCGCCACCGGGGCGGTGGACTCGCGCACCACGAGGCGGCCGGGCTGCCGGGACACGCCGCTGCCGACCCCCGCCTCGGCGACGAGCGCCAGAGCGGCCTCCCGGCCGATGGCCTCGAGGTTCATGTCGACGGTCGTCAGCGTCGGGTGGGAGTCCGCGGCGAAGACCTCCCAGTTGTCGTACCCGACGACCGAGACGTCGTCGGGCACCGACCTGCCCTGGGCGACCAGGGCGTCGATCACCCCCACGGCGATCTGGTCGCTGCCGCAGCTGATCGCGTCGACGTCCGGGCTGGCGGCCAGGACCATGCGCGCGGCGATCCGTCCCCACCGCTGGGACCAGTCGGGTCCGTGCAGGACGGGTTGCACCAGGGTCGCCCCGGCCGAGGCGACGCTGTCCAGGACGCCCCGGGCACGCTGACGGGCGGAGAGCCACGTCTCCGGCCCGGTGATGTGGGCCAGGCGGCGCCGGCCGAGGCCGAGCAGGTGCTCCGCGGCGAGCGAGCCGCCCTGCACCTCGTCCGGGACGAACGACCGGCCGTCGTCGCGCTCGCACGGCGCGAACGCGTAGACGACCGGGATGTCGAGCGACTGCGGCAGGGGCGTGCGGGGGTTCGTCCACTCGGCGACCACGATGATGCCGTCGACCTGACGCTCGACCAGGGCGCCGACGTAGTGCCGTTCGCGGATCGGGTCGTTGCGGGTCGCGCACAGGAGCACGTCGATCTCGCCCGCGCCCAGGGCGTCCTCGGCGCCGGTGAGGACGGCCATGCTGAACCGCCCGCCGGGATCCGAGGTGAGCAGGCCGATCGTCCGGCGCCCGGGTCGCGTCCGGCGCCGGGCCGGCAGGCCCAGGCGCGCCGCGGCGTCCTGCACCCGCTGCCGGGTCTCCTGGTGCACGTCGCCGCGCCCGTTCAGGGCGCGCGAGGCCGTCGCGAGCGAGACGCCGGCCGCGCGCGCGACGTCCTGCATGGTGACCCGCGAGCTCCGCCCGGGTGCGCTCGGCATGGCGTGATCTCCTCCGTCGTCGGACCGCTCGTCGCAGTGTAGCGGCTTCCGGAAACTTGCGGAGCACGGCACTCGGCACGCCATCGTCGAAGGCGTGCGACCTGCATCTTCTCCGTGTTCGTCCGCTTTTCAAGCCGTTCTCTGGCCTCCGCCTCCGCGTTGACGCGTTCCTGCAAACACCTCACCATGACGTCAGCAGGGGACTCCGGCCGCCGTCTGGGCGGGACCGGGGACGAGCGACGGAGCTTGGAGGACGCGATGAGGCGATGGACGCGACGCGTGGCGGTTCCCGCCGCTGCGGTGCTGGCGGTCGGGCTGGCGGCGTGCGGCGGCGGGAGCGAGAGCCCGGACGACGGCGACGTCAGCACGCTGACCATGTGGGGCCGGTCCGACAACGAGGGGTTCCTGCCGGACCTGGTGGACACCTTCAACTCGACGCACGACGACATCCGGATCGACCTCACGCTGGTGCCCTCCGAGCAGGTGGCGCAGAAGTTCTCCGCCGCCGCCGCGGGCGGGACCAGCCCGGACCTCGTCTCGCTCGACGTGGCGACCGTGCCGCAGTACGCCTCGGCGGGCTGGCTGCGGGACGTCACCGCGGAGCTCGAGGCCCTCGACTACGCCGACGAGCTCAGCCCGTCCCACCTCGAGCTCGCGACCCTCGACGACGCGGTGTACGCGTTCCCGTTCACCGCCGACGTGTCGGTGCTCTACTACAACAAGGGCCTGTTCGAGCGTGCCGGGCTGGACCCGGAGAGCCCGCCCGCCACGTGGGACGAGATCCTCGACGCCGCTCGCGCGGTCGACGCGCTCGGCGACGACACCAGCGGCTACTACTTCTCGGGGGCGTGCGCCGGGTGCATGGCCTTCACCTTCCTGCCCTACGTGTGGGCGCAGGGCGGGGACGTGCTCACGGGATCAGGCCAGGACGTGCAGGCCACCGTGTCGCCCAACCCGGAGCTGGAGCAGGCCCTCGACTTCTTCCGCACGCTGTGGACCGAGGGGGTCGTGGACGAGCAGTCCACCACGGACACCGGCGCGGACCAGTTCGGCCCGTTCTTCTCCGGCACCACCGGCATGTTCGTCAACGGGTCGTACCCCTACGGCACCCTGGTCGACGAGTACCCGGACATCGACTTCGGGATGACGGTCGTGCCGTCGCAGGACGGGTCCGGGTCGGCCGCGTACACCGGTGGGGACTCCGTGGCCGTGACCGCGGCCGCGCAGGACGAGGAGGCGGCGCTGACCGCGCTGACCTGGTTCAGCGACGAGGGGCAGCGGGCGCTCGCCGAGGCCGGCGTGCTGCCGACGCGGCTGGACGTCGCGCAGGAGGTGTACGTCGCGTCCGACGAGCGCCTGCAGGTGCTCGTCGACGCCCTGGCGGTCGGGCACACACCCAGCTCCGTCGACGTGGCGGCGCTGTTCTTCGACAACACCGGCCCGTGGAGCTCGCTGGTGCAGGCGGCGATCTTCGACGGCGAGGGTGCGTCGGCGATGCCGGCGGCGCAGGACGAGATGACCGACATCCTCGGCGGATGACCCGCCCGCCCGATCGCACCGCCGCGGCGGCCGGCCCCCCGCCGGCCGCCGCGCGGCACGAGCCCGACCGGAGGACCACGATGCGGCACCACCCACGCCCCGGACGACGCCGGCGGCGGCCCGCCGGGCTGCTCTACGTCCTGCCGGCGGTCGTCCTGTTCGCGGTGTTCTTCGCGGTGCCGCTGCTGCTCACGGGGTGGATCTCGCTGCACGACTGGCCCCAGCTCGGGCAGCACCGCTTCATCGGCGTGGCGAACTTCGTCCGGCTGGTCTCCGACGAGCGCTTCGGTTCCGCCGTGGCGTTCACGCTGCTGTTCGCCGCGATCAGCGTGCCGCTCCTGTTCGTCGTCGGCATGCTCCTCGCGCTGCTGCTGCACCGGCCCGGCCGCGGGGTGGGCGCCCTGCGCACGGCCGTGTTCCTGCCCGTCTCCCTGGGCTACGCCGCGGCGAGCTACCTGTGGATGTCGCTGCTCAACCAGCGCGTCGGGACGCTGAACCGGGCCGCCGTCGACCTCGGCGTCCTCGACGCGCCGATCAGCTGGTTCGACAGCACGGGCAAGGCGGTGGGGGTCGCCGTGCTGGTGACCGTGTGGAAGTTCGCGGGGTTCCCGATGATCGCGTTCGTCAACGGCCTGCACGCCATCCCCGCCGAGGTCGAGGAGGCGGCGCAGATCGACGGTGCGGGACCGGTGCGCCGGTTCGTCTCGGTCACGCTGCCGCTGCTGCGTCCGACGATCGGCTTCGTGCTGACGTTCCTGCTGGTCACCGCGTTCCTCACGTTCGACCAGTTCTACGTCCTGACCGGCGGCGGGCCGCGCAACTCGACCATCACCCTCGTGCACTGGATCTACACGACGTCGTTCGTGCGCGGCGACCTCGGCTACGGCGCCGCGATGTCGCTGGCGTTCCTCGTGCTGGTCGCCGCCGTCAACATCGTGCAGCGCCGGGCGCTGCGGGAGCGGGAGCAGTGAGCATGGACCACCGCGCGCAGCGGACCACCGCCCGGACCGGCCGCGCGGCCGCGGCCTCGACCCGCTACCTCGTGGCCGGCATGGTCGCGGTCCTGTTCGCGGTGCCGCTCGTCTCGGTCGTCGCGTCCAGCCTGAAGACGCGCGCCGAGGCGTCCGCGGTCCCGCCCACCTACTGGCCGACCACGATCTCGTGGGAGAACTTCACCGGCCTGCAGATCGGCGGGACCGGCGTGTGGCACTACGTGGCGAACTCCGCCGCCGTCAGCCTCGGCACCGTCGCCCTCACGCTGCTGGTCGCGGTCCCGGCCGCCTACGGCTTCGCGCGGCTGCCGTTCGCCGGCTCCCGGCTGCTGTTCGGCGTCATGCTCGGCGCGATCATGGTGCCGTTCCAGATCCTGCTGACCCCGCTGTACGTCGTGGTGCGGACCCTGGGCGTCGCGGACTCGCTGCTCGGTCTCGTGCTCGTGTACACCACGTTCCAGCTGCCGTTCTCGATGCTGCTGCTCAGCGCCTCGTTCCGCGGCGTCCCGGACGAGGTGTTCGAGGCGTTCCAGCTCGACGGGGCCGGCGACGCCCGCACGCTGCTGTCGACGGTGCCGCTCATCCGGCCGGCCGTCGCGACGACCGCGCTGTTCGCGTTCTTCGCCGCGTGGAACGAGTTCATCGCCGCGCTGATCCTGCTCGGGAGCCAGTCCCGGTTCACGCTGCCGATCCTGCTGACCACGCTCACCAGCGGGCAGATGGGCAGCATCGACTGGGGCGTGCTGCAGGCCGGCGTCGTGCTCACCATCGTGCCGTGCGCCGTGGTCTTCCTCGCCCTGCAGCGGCACTACGCCAGCGGCCTGATGGCGGGCGCCGGCAAGTGAACCGCCCCGGACCCGCCGCGCCCCACCGCCACCCCTCGACCCTGGAGACCCCGTGACCAGCCCGACCACGCCGCGACGCATCCGCCCGGCAGCACCCACCGCCGACGCCCTGGGTGCGGTGCACCCCGTCGACGGCGTCCACCTGCGGGACGGGTTCTGGCTCGACCGGCTGCGTGCCAACGAGACGTCCCTCGAGCGGGGCTGGCACCACCTGCACACCTCGGGTGCGCTCACCAACATGCGGACGGTGGCCGCCGGCCGCGGTGGTGAGCACCGCGGGGAGTGGAACCAGGACGCCGAGGTGCACAAGTGGGTCGAGGCGGCCAGCTACGAGACGGCCCGGCGCGCGGACCCGGTCCTCGCCGCACGGCTCGCGGAGGCCGCGGCCGCCGTCGTCGCCGCCGCGGACCCGGACGGCTACCTGCACACCTGGTACCAGCTGCACCCGCAGGCCCGCCGCCTCGGCGGCCTGGGCGACGGCGGCCCGGACGAGACGTACACCTCCGGCCACCTGCTGCATGCCGCGGTCGCGCACCACCGCGCGACCGGGCGGGACGACCTGCTCCGGGTCGCCGAGCGGATGGCGGCCTGGCTCGGGCAGCACCTCGGGCCGGGGTCCGTGACCGGGCACCCGGGACTGGAGACCGGCCTGGTGGAGCTCTACCGCGAGACCGGCGACCGCCGGCACCTCGACCTGGCCGCCCGGCTCGTCGCCGACCGCGGGCACGGCACCCTCGGCCGCCACCGGTTCGGGTCCGGCCACTACCAGGACGACCTGCCGCTGGACGAGCTGCCCGTGCTGTCCGGGCACGCCGTGGCGGCGCTCTACCTCGTGTGCGGGGCGACCGACGTCGCCGCCGAAACCGGTGACCGGCACCTGCTCGCGGCGCTCGAGCGGCTCTGGGAGCGCACCACCGCGACCCGCACCTACCTCACCGGGGGCACCGGCTCCCGGCCGCGGGACGAGGACCTCGGGGCCGACTACGAGCTCAGCCCGGACGGCGCCTACTGCGAGACCTGCGCGGCGGTCGCGATGGTCATGTGGTGCTGGCGGCTGCTGCTGGCCACCGGCCGCTCCCGCTACGCGGACCTGATCGAGCGCACCGCCTTCAACGCCGCGCTGGTCGGCGTCAGCCTGGACGGCACCGCGTTCCGGTACGACAACCCGATGCAGGTGCGCGGCGGGTACCGCACGCCCGCCGAGCAGCGGTCGCTGGCGCGCTCCGAGTGGTTCGACCTGGCGTGCTGCCCGCCCAACCTCATGCGGCTGCTCGCGTCCTGGGAGTCCTACCAGGCGACCCGCGCCGCCGACGGCACGCTCCGGCTGGAGCAGCTGACGGCGTGCACGCTGCCGTGGGGGCCGGGCCGGCTGACCGTGACCACCGCCTACCCGCGCGACGGGCGCATCCGGATCGGCTACGACGGCCCCGGGCACGACGGCGCCCTGGCGGTGCGGGTCCCGGCGTGGTGCCCGCGCGTGCTGCTGGACGGCGCGCCGGCCGAGCCGGTGCAGGGGTACGTCGTGCGCGGCGGCACCTGGCGGACCGGGACCACGGTGGACGTCGAGCTGGTCATGACCCCCCGGCTGACCGTCGCGCACCCGCGGGTCGACGCCGTCCGCGGGTGCGCGGCCGTCGAGCTCGGACCGCTGGTGTACTGCGTCGAGGGGGACGAGGCCGGCGTGGACGACCTGCGCCTGGTCCCCGCGCCCGACCGGATCGCCGTCGTCCCCGGGCCGGAGGGCTGGAACACGCTCCGGCTGCCCGTGACG
>DAMBCY010000037.1:0-7418 GCA_032056255.1 Cellulomonas sp.
CCCCGTGGGTGCACGCGACCGTGCGCAACCCGGAGATCGACCCGTACCGCAGCCCCGGCACCGTCGCCAGGATGTGGTCCATCAGCTTCTCGGACGCGTTGGTCACCATGTTGTGCCCGGAGGCGTCGCCCGTCGACAGCTCGAACCGGACGAACAGCAGGTTCCCGGCGATCTGGTGGTGCAGGTCCAGCAGCCGCGCGAACCGGCTGCTGCCCGCCACCACGGCCTCCAGCTCGGCCCGGTGCGCGGTGAGGTGCTGCACCGCGGCCAGCGCGACGCCGGCGTCGTCGGCCTCCAGCAGCACCGACCGGGACATCCGCTCGTCCACCAGGGTCGCGCGGATGCCGCCCTCGACCATCGTCGAGATCCGCGCCCCGCGGCGCACCGACGGCCACAGCGGCGACTCGTAGGTCGCCAGCGGCACCTCGGACTCGCCCGTCATCACGTTGCCGCTGATCCGCAGCGGCCCGACCCACTTGAGCGGGACGGGAGCGGCGGAGTCGGGGACGACGGCGGTGGACATGCAGGCCTCCGGGGACGGCTGGTGGGACCGGGCCAGCGTAGTCAGCCGGGTCGGACGTAGCGTTGCGCCCATGACGCGACCGCTCCGCATCGGAGTCCAGATCCAGCCCCAGCACGCCGAGTACGCCCAGATCCGCGACGCCGTCCGGCGCGCCGAGGACCTCGGGGTGGACGTCGTCTTCAACTGGGACCACTTCTTCCCGCTCTACGGCGACCCCGACGGCAAGCACTTCGAGTGCTGGACCATGCTCGGCGCCTGGGCGGAGCAGACCAGCCGGGTGCAGATCGGCGCCCTGGTCACCTGCAACTCCTACCGGAACCCCGAGCTGCTGGCCGACATGGCCCGCACCGTCGACCACATCAGCGGCGGCCGGCTCGTCCTCGGCGTCGGGGCCGGCTGGTTCGAGAAGGACTACGACCAGCTCGGCTACGAGTTCGGCACCCCGGGATCGCGGATCGCGGAGCTGGCGTCGGCCCTGCCGCGGATCAAGGCCCGGCTCGCGGCCGGCAACCCGGCCCCGACGCGGGACATCCCGATCCTGGTCGGCGGCGGCGGGGAGCGGAAGACGCTGCGGGTCGTCGCGGAGCACGCGGACGTCTGGCACTCGTTCGGCGACCTGGACACCCTGACCCGCAAGAGCGCGATCCTCGACGAGCACGGCGCGGCCGTCGGCCGGGACACCGCCGCGCTGGTCGAGCGCAGCGTGGGCATCGGCGCCCCGCCGGCCGAGGTCGCGGACGCGCTGGTCGCGGCGGGCGTCACCCTGTTCACGGTCGGCGTCGGCGGCCCCGACTACGACCTCTCCCTGGTCGAGAGCTGGGTGTCCTGGCGCGACGCCCAGGGCTGATCCCCGTGCCGAGGTCGAGGGGTTCCGCGCGGCAGGTGCCCCGAACCCCTCGACCTCGCCGGAACCCCTCGACCTCGGAGGTCCGGCCGGGCCGCGCGCTCAGCCGACGTCCGCGCCGGGGAGGGTCGGGAGCGTGAGGGTCTCGTCGATCAGGTCCTGGAGGGCGCGCAGGTCCGCGTCGGTCCAGCCCGGCGGCTCGGTGACGTCCGCCCAGGCCGCGACGACCTGCGACGCGTAGTTGTGCCCGTGCCCGTCCGGCACGCTGACGCCGAAGAACTGGTCGACCGTGACCTGCACGAACGTGATGACGGGGAACCACCGGACCCGCCCGGACACGTCGGGCCCGCGGGGCTCGGCGAGCCAGTCGGGCTGCCGGGTGAGCAGGTCCCAGGACCACCAGACGACCGGGTCGGACGCGTGCTGCAGGTACGCGACGCGCGGGGCGTCCCAGTCGCCACCCAGGTCGCCGAGGGCGCCGCCGTCGGCCGCGAACCGCACGGTGTCGCCGTCGTCGACCACCGGCTGCCACTCGGGGCTGCCCGCGTCGCGGTCGTCGGTGATCGTGCGCCACAGCGGCGTGAAGCTCGGCGTGCCGACGTACAGCGCCCCGTCCACCCGGGTGGTCAGGTCGCCGGCGGAGCCGAACGGCGCCTGCGCGGCGAACGAGCCGAGGCTCAGGCCGTAGGAGACGAGCCGCGGCCGGTCGTCCTCGGGCAGCGAGTTCCACTTCGCGTGCACCGCGTCGAACAGCACCCGCCCGGCCTCGGTCGCCCGGTCGGCGTCCACGAGGAACGAGATCCAGCTCGGCAGGAACGAGTACTGCATCGTGGCGATCGCGGTGTCACCGCCCCACAGGTACTCCAGCGCGGCCATCTGCTGCGGCTCGGTCCAGCCGGTCCCGGTCGCCCCCGCGACCACGAGCACGGCCCGGTCGAACGCCCCGGTGCGCTCGAGCTCGGCCACGACGAGCGCGGCCCGGCCCTCGGCGTCGTCGGCGGAGTCCAGCCCGGCGTAGATCCGGATCGGCTCGAGGGCGTCCTGCCCGGTGACCTCGGCGATCTCGTCCGTGGACGGGCCGCCGGCGACGAAGGTCCGCCCCTGCCGGCCGAGCGAGTCCCAGCGGACGGCGGAGTCCGGCGAGCCGGACCGCAGCGACGACCCGACGGGTTCGACGCCGTCGTCCGTCCCCGCGTTCGTCCCCGCGTAGACGGAGTCGGCGACGTCCACGACCACCCGGAACAGCACACCGGCCGCCAGCCAGTAGACCAGCAGCGACACCAGCACGACGCCCAGCAGCGACGCGGCGGGGGCGGGCACCCAGCGGCCGAGCAGCCGGGCGACGCGCCGGGACAGCCGTCGCAGCGCACGCCCGAGGGCGAGCAGCGCCAGGCCGACCAGCAGGGCGATCAGCCCGACCAGGAGCGCCGACGACGTGCGCCGCTCCTCGCCCACCAGCACCCGGACGTCGTCCTGCCAGCGCGCGCCGACCACCACGACCACGACGGCCAGGACCGGGCCGGTCCACGAGACCACGAGCCACGCGACGCGTCGCGCCCGCGCGGGCGGCATCGGGACGCCGGTGCGCCGGACCACCCACGCGACGAGCACCCCGGTGCCGTACCCGACCGCGGCGCCGACGCCGGCGATGAAGCCGAGGTAGAGCGTCGGCCGGGGGAGCAGCGAGGGGGTCATCGCGGCGGCGAGGCCGACGAGCGCGCCGACCATGCCGGACCAGGCGAGCTCGCGGCGGGCGAACCAGCGGGTCACGGGACCACCCGCGCGGCGGGCGGCGGCGAGCACCCGCGCGCCGGTCGGTCGGGCGGCGTCCACGGGCGTCCTCCGTCACGGGCGTGCCAGCCGTCCGACGTGCGCCGACGACCCCCGATTCCTACCACAGCGACCCCCCGGGGCCCGGGCCCCTACCCTGGACGTCGTGAGCGAGACGAGCGACCTGACCTCCGTCGCGCAGGACTACCTCAAGGTCATCTGGACCGCCCGGGAGTGGTCGACCGCCCCGGTGACCACCAAGATGCTCGCCGAGCGGCTGTCCGTGGGCGCCTCGACGGTGTCCGAGACCGTGCGACGCCTCGCGGACCAGGGACTCGTCGAGCACGCCCCCTACGCGGCGATCACCCTGACCGACGAGGGCGTCCGGCACGCCGTCCAGGTGGTGCGCCGGCACCGGCTGATCGAGACGTTCCTGGTCAGCGAGCTCGGCTACGCCTGGGACGAGGTGCACGACGAGGCGGAGGTGCTCGAGCACGCGGTCTCGGACCTCATGGTCGAACGGATCGACGCCCGCCTCGGCCACCCGACCCGCGACCCGCACGGCGACCCGATCCCCGCGCCCGACGGCACCGTGCCGACGCCCGCGGCGCGGATGCTCTGGGAGCTCGAGGCGGGTGCGGGCCGGATCGCCCGGATCTCCGACGCCGACCCGGGCCTGCTGCGCTACCTGGCGTCGGTGGGCGTGCTGCTCGACGCCCGGCTCGAGGTCGTCGAGCGCCGGGACTTCGCCGGGATGACCGCCGTGCGGGTGGCACCTCCCGACGACCCGGGTGCCGACGGGCGGGCCGTCGAGCTCGGCGAGGTCGCCGCCCGGGCGATCTGGGTGCTCCTCGACGGCGACTGACCGCCCGGTAGGCTGGCCGGCACCGGAGTCCCCACCGTCGCGGCCGCCGGGACGGGCAGCCGCACCCGTCCACCCGGTGCCCCGCACCCGACGGACCCGCGCGCGCCGCCGCACGGACCGACGACGCGGGAGCGCACCTCTTGGGAACCAGCACGCAGGGCACGGCGACGCCCCCCTCCGCCGGCGCGGGCGGCGTCCTCGACCCGGACCCCGGCCGCCGCCGCGCCCGGATGCCGCTGCTCGCGCTGGCGCTCGGCGGGTTCAGCATCGGCACCACCGAGTTCGCGACGATGGGTCTGCTGCCGCTCGTCGCCGAGAACCTGCACGCCTCCATCCCCGAGGCCGGCCACGCGATCACCGCCTACGCGCTCGGCGTCGTCGTCGGGGCCCCGCTGCTCACCACGGTCGCCGCCCGGCTGGACCGCCGCCGGCTCCTGCTGCTGCTCATGGCGGCGTTCACCGTCGGCAACCTGCTCTCCGCGCTCGCCCCGTCGCTCGGCTGGCTGGTCGTGGCGCGGTTCGTCGCCGGGCTGCCGCACGGCGCGTTCTTCGGGGTGGGCGCGGCGATGGGCGCCCACGTCGCGGGACCGGGGCGGCGCGGCCAGGCGGTCGCCACGATGATGGCCGGCCTGACGATCGCCAACGTGGTCGGGGTCCCGCTGTCCACGGTGCTCGGGCAGGTGTTCGGCTGGCGGGTCGCCTTCGTGGCGGTGGGGGTTCTCGGGGTCCTGACGCTCCTCGCCCTGCTGCGCTGGCTGCCCGGTCTGGCGGTCGCCGAGGGGGCGAGCGTGCGGTCCGAGCTCGCGACCCTGCGCAACGCCCGGCTCTGGGTCGCGTGCGCGGCGGGGTCGATCGGCTTCGGCGGCATGTTCGCCGTGTACTCCTACGTCTCGCCGCTGCTGACGGAGGTCACGGGGCTCGCCGAGGCGACCGTGCCGGTCGTGCTCGCGCTGTTTGGCGTCGGCATGACCGTCGGCACGTTGCTGGGCGGGCGGCTGGCGGACCGGTCGGTGACGCGCACGCTGCTGCTGGGCTTCGCCGCCACGATCGTGGTGCTGGTCGCGATCGCGGTGCTCGCGCAGTGGCCGGTGCCGGGGGTGCTGGCGATCGTGCTGCTCGGCGTCACGTCGCAGGTGCTGGCCCTGGCGCTGCAGTCGTGGCTGATGGACCTGTCCCCGCACGCGCCGTCGCTGGGTGCCGCGCTGTGCCACTCCGCGCTCAACGTGGGGAACGCCGCCGGGGCCTGGGTGGGCGGTCTGGTCATCGCCGCCGGCGCCGGGTACCTCGCGCCCGCGTGGGTCGGCGCGGGACTGACCGCGATCGGCCTGGTCATCGCCGCGGTGAAGCTCGGGCGGCGTCGCGTGGCCTGAGCGCACGCGGTGCCGCGCGGCGCCCGGCGGGGCGCGCCGCCGGCCCCGGCCGGGCCGCGGCGGGCGGTCGGAAAGCAGGTGCGCGCCTCGATAGACTCCCGGGGTGACGTCGCCCGCCCCCACGCAGCCCGCATCCGCCCCGACCTCCCGCGCCGGCCAGGACGTGCCGTTCCGGTACACCGCCGAGCTCGCCCAGGAGATCGAGCTGCGGTGGCAGGAGCGGTGGGTCGAGCGGGGCACGTTCTTCGCGGCGAACCCGTCCGGCGCCCTGACCGACGGCGAGGGTGCCGTCGCCCGCCCGGGCGCGCGGCCGTTCTTCGTGATGGACATGTTCCCGTACCCGTCGGGCGCGGGCCTGCACGTCGGGCACCCGCTGGGCTACATCGCGACCGACGTCGTCGCGCGGTTCCGCCGGATGCAGGGCGACAACGTCCTGCACGCCCTGGGCTACGACGCGTTCGGCCTGCCGGCCGAGCAGTTCGCCGTGCAGACGGGCGCGCACCCGCGCACCACCACCGAGGCGAACATCGAGATCATGGCGCGCCAGCTGCGCCGGCTCGGCGTCGCGCACGACCCCCGGCGGACCTTCGCGACGATCGACCCGGACTACGTGCGCTGGACGCAGTGGATCTTCCTGCAGATCTTCGGGTCCTGGTACGACGAGGACGCCGTCCGCCCCGACGGCGGGACGGGCGCGGCGCGCCCCGTGGCGACGCTGGTCGAGGCGCACGCGTCCGGCCGACGCGCGGTGCCGGCCGGGATCGACGGGGTGCCGGAGGACGCCGCCTGGGCGGACCTCGACGAGGTGCAGCGGCGTCGCGTCGTCGACGCCCAGCGGCTGGCGTACGTCTCCGAGACCCCGGTGAACTGGTGCCCCGGTCTGGGCACGGTGCTGGCGAACGAGGAGGTCACCGCCGAGGGCCGCTCCGAGCGCGGCAACTTCCCGGTGTTCCAGCGCACCCTGCGGCAGTGGAACATGCGGATCACCGCCTACGCCGACCGGCTGGCCGACGACCTGGCGCTGATCGACTGGCCGGAGAAGGTCACCGCGATGCAGCGGAACTGGATCGGCCGTTCCGAGGGCGCGCACGTCGACTTCGAGGTCACCGACGCCGACGAGCCGCTGACCGTCTTCACCACCCGCCCCGACACCCTGTTCGGGGCGACGTACGTGGTGCTGGCGCCCGAGCACCCCCTGGTGGACGCGATCGTCGCGGGTTCCGAGCCGTCGTGGGACGACGAGGTGCCGGAGAGCTGGCGCGGGGGAGCGGCGTCGCCCGCCGAGGCCGTCGCCGCCTACCGGCGCGAGGCCGCGGCCAAGACCGCCGTGGAGCGGCAGGCCGACGCCGGCCGCAAGACCGGCGTGTTCACCGGCGGCTACGCCCTGAACCCGGTGAACGGCACCTCGCTGCCGGTGTTCATCGCGGACTACGTCCTCATGGGCTACGGCACCGGCGCGATCATGGCCGTGCCGGGCGGCGACACCCGCGACCACGCGTTCGCCGAGGCGTTCGGCCTGCCCGTCGTGCACACCGTCCAGCCGCCCGAGGGCCACGAGGGCGCCTGGACCGGCGACGGCGCGATCATCAACTCGGCCAACGACGAGATCAGCCTGGACGGGCTGTCCGTCGCGGACGCCAAGACGCGCATCGTCGACTGGCTGGCCGAGCGCGGCGCGGGCTCGCGCACCACGACGTACCGGCTGCGCGACTGGCTGTTCAGCCGGCAGCGCTACTGGGGCGAGCCGTTCCCCGTCGTCTACGACGAGCACGACCTGCCGATCGCCGTCCCCGAGTCCGCCCTGCCGGTGGACCTGCCGGACGTGCCGGACTACGCGCCGCGCACCTTCGACCCCGAGGACGCCGGCTCCTCGCCCGAGGCGCCGTTGAGCCGCAACGGGGACTGGGTGGACGTCACCCTCGACCTCGGCGACGGCCCGACGCGGTACCGCCGCGACACCAACACCATGCCGAACTGGGCCGGGTCGTGCTGGTACTACCTGCACTACCTGGACCCGTCGCACGCCACGGGGCAGGTCGTCGACCC
>DAMBCY010000037.1:7428-17062 GCA_032056255.1 Cellulomonas sp.
CGAGCAGTACTGGATGGGCCCCGGCCACAACCCGGGCGACACCCACGGCGCCGGCGGCGTCGACCTGTACGTGGGGGGCGTCGAGCACGCGGTGCTGCACCTGCTGTACGCGCGGTTCTGGCACAAGGCCCTGTACGACCTGGGCCACGTGTCCAGCCGGGAGCCGTTCCACAAGCTGTTCAACCAGGGCTACATCCAGGCGTACGCGTACACCGACGAGCGGGGCGTCTACGTGCCCGCCGCGGAGGTCGTCGAGGACGAGTCCGCCGAGTCCGGCTTCACCTGGAACGGCGAGCCGGCGTTCCGCGAGTACGGCAAGATCGGCAAGTCGCTGAAGAACGCCGTGTCCCCGGACGAGATGTACGCCGAGTACGGCGCGGACACCCTGCGCGTCTACGAGATGTCGATGGGGCCGCTGGACCTGTCGCGTCCGTGGGAGACCCGGGCCGTCGTCGGCGCGCAGCGGTTCCTGCAGCGGGTGTGGCGGAACATCGTGTCGGAGGAGACCGGCGCGCTGACCGTGGTCGACGCCGAGCCGACGGTCGAGACGCTGCGCGTCCTGCACCGGACGATCGCCGAGGTCGGCGAGGACATGGCGGGCATGCGGATCAACACCGCCATCGCCAAGCTCATCGTGCTGAACAACCACCTGACGTCGCTGGAGGCCGTGCCCCGCACGGTCGCCGAGCAGCTCGTGCTCATGACCGCGCCGGTCGCGCCGCACCTGGCCGAGGAGCTGTGGTCCCGTCTCGGCCACGACCGGTCGCTCGCGCACGAGCCGTTCCCGGCCGTCGACCCGCAGTACCTGGTCGAGGACACCGTGACCTGCGTGTTCCAGGTGCAGGGCAAGGTCCGCGGACGAGCCGACGTCCCCGCCGACGCCGACGACGCCACGCTGCGCGAGCTCGCGCTGGCCGACGCGGGCGTGCAGCGCGCGCTGGCCGGACGGGACGTCCGCACCGTCGTCGTGCGGGCGCCGAAGCTCGTCAACGTGGTGCCGGCCTGACGGTGCCCGAGCGGCGCGGGGCGGCCGGTCCGGCCGGGGACCTCCCGGACGGTGGACCGGTCCCGCAGGCGCCGTCGGAGGCGGTCCCGACGGGTCGCGGTGCGAGCGGCGTCGCGGCCCGGTGGCGCGACGCCCTCGCCGCGCTCCCCGGGCGCGTGGTGCGACCACCACGCCGGCGCCGGTCCGGCGCCGGGGACGACGAGGGCGTGGCGGCCGCACCGCCCGTCCCGCGGGTCGCGGTCGTGACCGACTCGACGGCCTGCCTGACCCCGGAGGACGCCGCGGCGTGGGGGATCGACGTCGTCGCGCTCGACGTCGCGGCCGACGGCACCCGGTACCGCGACGGCGTCGACCTGGCGCCCGGCGAGCTCGCCGTCCTGATCGCGGCGGGGCGCCGGATCACGACCTCCCAGCCGCCACCCGCCGCGTTCGCCGCCGCCTACGAGGCTGCCGCCGCCCGCGGGGCCGCGGAGGTGGTGTCCGTGCACCTGTCGGGCGAGCTGTCCGGCACCGTGCGCGCCGCCGGGCTCGCCGCGCAGCTCGCGCCCCTGCCCGTGCACGTCGTGGACTCGCGCAGCGCGGGCTCGGGTCTCGGGCTCGCCGCGCTCGCCGCCGCCGAGGCCGCGCGGGGCGACGTGTGGGGCGGGGTGCCCGACGGGGCGACCGTCGCCGCGGTCGCCGACCAGGTCGGACGCTCGACGGCCGCCTGGTTCGTCGTCGACTCCCTGGACCACCTGCGCCGCGGCGGACGGATCTCGGGGGCCGCCGCCGCGTTCGGCACCGTGCTCGGGCTGCGCCCCGTGCTGACCCTCCGGGACGGGCGGATCGAGGTCGCCGAGCGGGTGCGCACCCGGCGCGCCGCCCGGGACCGGCTGCACGACCTAGCCGTCGCCGAGGTGCGACGGCGCGGGCCGGGCGTCCGCGTCGCGGTGCAGCACCTCGGACGGCTCGACGCGGCCACCGAGCTCGCCGAGCGGGTGCGGGCCGACCTCGCGCTGGACGAGGTGCTGGTGCGGGAGGTCGGGGCCGTGCTCGGGGGACACCTCGGGGTGGGTGTGCTGGCGCTGACCGTCGTGGACCGCTGAGCGGGGGGTGGCGGGCCTGCCGCGCGTGATCGCGCGGCGCCGAGTCCTCCACAGGTGACCAGGAGCTGCGTCGTCCCCAGGACGGTGCGAGGACCGCCGCCCCGGGACGCGCGGGCTGCCTAGCGTCGGGGCCATGACCTGGTTCGACGGCGGTGCTGCACCCGACCCGACCGCACCCGACCCGACCGCACCCGACCCGACCGCGCGCGGCTCCGGGGCGCGGGAGCGCGGGGTGAGCCGGGAGCCCGGGGCGCGCGGGGGCCCCGGGGCGCGCCGGGACTCCCGGGCGCGCCGGGACCCCGGGGTGATGCCGGGCGGCCCACGGGAGCCCGATCCGGCGGGGTGGCGCGCGCCCGCACCACCCGCCGCCCGCGTGCGGCCGACGGGCGGTGCGACCTCGACGGGCGAACCGGTCCTGGTGGCACGGGTGGTGCCTGCGACCCCTGCCGCACCCGCGGAGCGCACGACCACCGCCGTGCCCGAGGTGGCGGCGGGGCGGGCCCGGCTCCGGGCCGCGGCCGAGCGGGCGAGCGCGCTCGGTGGGTCGCTCGACCTCGACGGCTCGCCGGACGTCGGCGCCGTGCGCGAGGTCGGTGCTCTGCGCGAGGTCGGTGCTCTGCCGGAGGTCCGCGCTGTGCCCGGGCGCGGCCGGCGATCGACCGTGGGGGACGGCCCGGTGCCGTCGTGGCACCCGCTCGGGGCCGTCGCGTCGTCCGACCCGGCTGACCCGGCTCGCCCGGCCCACCTGGCCGATCCGGCCCACCCGTTCGACCCGGCGCACCCGTTCGATCCGGCCCAGCCGTTCGACCAGGCGCACCCGTTCGACCCGGCGCACCCGTTCGACCCGGCGCAGCCCGGGGACCCGCGCCGCCGGCCCGGCCTGCTGGCGGCCGTGCGCTGGCGGCTGCAGCCCCGGACCGCGGGTGTCGCCGTGCTGGCTCTCGCGCTCCTCGGTGGCGCGGTCGCCCTGCGCGCCGCGGCCACGCCGTCGGAGCCCGTGGTCGTCGTCCCGGAGCCGGTCGCCTCGAGCGTCGCGCCGATCGCCGCCGCCGAGCCCGAGCCGGTGGTCTGGGTGCACGTCGTGGGCCGGGTCGCGGCACCGGGGCTCGTGTCGCTGCCCGCCGGCTCCCGCGTCGCGGAGGCCGTCGCCGCCGCCGGGGGTGCGCTGCCGGACGCCGACCTCGCCGCGGTCAACCTCGCCGCGGAGGTCGCCGACGGGGCGCAGGTGCACGTCCCCGCGCCCGGCGAGGCACCGGCCCCGGCCGGGCAGGCCGCGGTGAGCGGCGGCGACCCGGCCTCCGTCGACGTCAACGCGGCCGGAGCGGGCGAGCTCGAGACCCTGCCGGGCATCGGTCCGGTGCTCGCCGAGCGCATCGTGACCTGGCGGGACGAGCACGGGCCGTTCCCGGACGTCGACGCGCTGCAGGACGTCCCCGGCATCGGGCCCTCGGTGCTCGGTCAGATCCGGTCCCGGGTGCGGGTCTGAGGGTGCGGGACTGAGGGTGCGGGTCGCGTGATGGGGGTGGACGAGCCGATCGACGTGCGGCTGGTACCGGCCGCGGGCGCGGCGTGGCTCGTGGCGACGGTCGCCGTCTCGTACCCCGCCGGTCCGGTGCTGGTCGCCGGTGCGGTGCTGGCTGCGGTGGCGCTGCTGGCCGCGGGGACGGAGGCGCTGGCCGGCGCATCGAGCGCGGAGGCGACTCCGGTGCCGGTGCCGGTGCCGGTGCAAGATCCTGGGTCGGTCGCGGCCGCGCCGGGACGCCTCGATCGGGCGCGCGCGCCACGGGACCCCGGGCCCCACCGCGGGGTCCGGGCAGCCCGCTCGGGCCAGGCGGTGCTCGTCCTCGGGTGCGTCGCCGTCCTCCTGGTCGTCATCGGCGCCCAGGTGCGTGGTCGCGAGGCGGGTGACCTGCGGGCGCTCGCGGCGGAGGGCCGGACGGCCCGCGTGGTCGGCACGGTCAGGTCGACGCCGACGACGGTCCGGGGTGCCGCGGCAGGCGAGGGCCCCGTGCGGTTCCTCGTCGCGGCCCGCGTCGTCCAGCCGCTCGGTCCGGCCGGCCCCGAGCTCGCGACGCGCGCGGCCGTCGAGGTGCTGGCGCCGGCTGCTGCGGGTTCCCTCGTGTACGGCACCGAGATCGAGGTCGTCGCGCGGCTCGTCCCCGCGCGGGACCGTTCCGCCCGCGGCGTGGCCCGGGCGCGGGCCTCCGACGCGCCGCGGGTCCGCGCCCCGCCTCCCGGGCCGCTGCGGGCCACCGAGGCGCTGCGGTCCGGGCTGGTGCGGACGGCCCGGGTCGTCCCGGGTGACGCGGGGCGCCTGCTGCCCGCGGTCGCGGTGGGGGACACCCGCGGTGTCGGTGACCTCGACGAGGCGATGCGCGCCTCCGGTCTCGCGCACCTCACGGCTGTGTCCGGGGCGCACTTCTCGCTGCTCGGGGGTGTGGTGCTCGCGCTGACCGCGCGGTGCCGGGTCCCGCGCCGGTGGCGCTGGCTGCCCGTCGCGCTCGTCATGGTGGGCTTCGTCGCGGTCGTGCACCCGGGGGCGAGTGTCGTGCGGGCGGCCGTGATGGGCGCGGTCGGGGTGCTCGGGCTCGTCGCGGGGCGACCGGCGCGCACCGTCCCCGCGCTCGCGTGCGCCGTCCTGGTGCTGCTCGTGGTGGACCCGTGGCTGGCGCGGGACGTCGGGTTCGTGCTCTCGGTGGTGGCGACCGCCGGGATCGCGCTGCTGGCCGCGCCGCTCGCCCGGAGCCGGCACGCCCGCGCCTCGCCCGGGCCGGAGATCGACGAGGAGGTCGAGGAGCCGACCGGCTCGGCTCCCGGTCGCGCTGCTGCCCCCGCCGCCGCTCCTCCCGTCGCGCCGGGGCGTGCACGGCGGGCCGGACCGCGTCCGCCCTCGGCGTTCGCGACCGCCGTCGCGGTCCCGGTCGCCGCGCAGGCGGTCTGCGCCCCGGTGGTGCTGCTGCTGTCGCCGACCGTGCCCACGTACGCGGTGCTCGCGAACCTCGTGGCGGCCCCGGCGGTGGCGCCGGCGACGATCGGCGGCCTGCTCGCGGCGCTGCTGGGCTCCTGGTGGCCCGCGGCGGCGACGTGGTGCGCGCAGGTCGCCGGGGCGGGCTGCTGGTGGATCGCCGTGGTGGCGCGGACCGCGACCGGCCTGCCGGGCGGGCAGATCTCCTGGGTCGGGGGCGTGGCCGGACCGGTGCTGCTGGCGTGCGCGTCCGGGGCGGCGCTCGTCCTGGTCCTCCGGTGTCGGCGGGGCGTGGCACCCTAGGGGCGTGCCACCCTCCCCGTCCTCCGCGCGCCGACCCGCCCGTGGGGGCGCCCGGACGTCCGCGCCCGCGGGCGTCGCGTGGGACGAGGTGGCGCTGGCACCGGTCGTGCTGGTCAGCGGTGCGGAGGACCTGCTCGGGGAGCGGGCGGTGGACCGCCTGGTCGGGCTCGCGCGGGAGCGGGACGCCCAGGTCGAGGTGACCCGCATCGACGGGGCGGCGTACGGCCCGGGGGAGCTGGTCCTGGCCACGAGCCCGTCGCTGTTCGCGGAGGACCGCGTGGTCGTGGTCGAGGGCGTCGAGAAGGCCACCGACGAGCTGATCCTCGAGGCGACCGCCTACGTCGCGGCGCCCCAGGAGGACGTCGTGCTGATCCTGCGGCACGGCGGTGGGCAGCGTGGCAAGCGGCTGCTGGACGCGGTCCGGGCGGCGGGTCTCCCGGTGGCGGCCTGCGAGCCGATCAAGCGGGACGCGGACAAGGTGGCCTTCGTGACGCAGGAGCTCCGCCGCGCCCACCGGCGCATGGAGCCGCGTGCGGTCCGGGCGCTCGTGGACGCGGTCGGCAGCGACCTGCGCGAGCTCGCGGCGGCGTGCAGCCAGCTGGTCGCGGACACGACCGGCGTGATCGGCGTGGAGGTGGTGGAGCGCTACTACGGCGGACGGATCGAGGCGACGGGCTTCCGGGTCGCCGACGCCGCGGTGGACGGGGCGGCGGGGGAGGCGGTCGCGCTGCTGCGGCACGCGTTCGCGACGGGCGTCGACCCCGTGCCACTGGTCGCGGCGCTCGCGATGCGGCTGCGGGTGCTGGCCAAGGTCTCGGCCGTGCGGGGGCGTGGTCCGGGTGCCGAGCGCGAGCTGAACCTCGCACCGTGGCAGGTCGACAGGTCGCGCAAGGAGCTGCAGCGCTGGACCCCCGAGGGGCTGGCGCAGGCGATCTCCGCGGTCGCGCAGGCGGACGCGGAGGTCAAGGGCGCGAGCCGGGACCCGCGCTTCGCCGTCGAGCGCGCGGTGCTGCGGATCGCGGAGGCGGTCCGGCGCTGACCGGGGCCCGTGACCGGCCGGGTCAGCGGGCGCGGCGGATGGCGTCCAGGTCGGGCGCGAGCAGCGGTGCCGAGGACCGGTCGAGCAGCAGGCTGCGCTCGAGCAGGTTGCCCTGGTAGAGGTCGAACCCGAGGCGGCGGCCGGCGCGCAGCTCGACCGAGCTCTCGACGAACTCGGCGACCAGCAGGGCACCCTGGGAGCGGGCGAGGTCGACGACGGGCTCGCCCTCGACGTCGAGGTCGCGGGCGTCGATCTTCACGAAGTCGGACTGGGGGAGGAGCGACCGCTGGTCGGGTCGGGACACGAAGCCGGCCATCGCGATCCGGAACCCCTGCTCGCGCAGCCGCCGCACCCCGCGCAGCACGTCCCCGTCGATCCTGGTGGTCCCGGCGATCTCCACGACCAGCCGGTCCGGGCGCGCGGGAAGGTTCAGCGCCCCGACCAGGTAGGCGCGGGGGCAGCGGACGAACAGCCAGCGGCCGTGCCCGACCTCGTCGACGTCGGCGCGGCCGAAGGTGGCGCGCAGCACGGCGGCGGTCGCGCGCTCGTGCTGGAGGTCGCTCCAGGCGGCGGCGTCCGCCCCGGTGGCGCCGGGGGTGCGGAAGCCGAGCTCGTAACCGAAGGGGTGCAGGCGCGGGGAGAAGATGCCCTGCCGTCCGACGACGACCCGCTCGTGCCCCACGTGGCGGTTCCACTCGCGCCGCAGCGCGTCCGGGATCGCCGAGTCGATCTCGGCGGCGAGCCGCCGCTCCACGTCGCCCTGTCCCCTGGTCATGTCGACCATGACACCACAGCGATGACGACTTGACACGGGCGAAGTTCTGCGACCGGCACGAACACCGCATGATCCTGCGTGACGAGGGCCGACATTTCACCCGATCGGGCGGACCTGCGACGAATGCGCGCAGGAGGTGGTGCTGACCGGCATCGATCCGTCATCATCGTTGTGACAGAGAGTCAACATTTTGTGACAGGAGATCTCCATGCGCACCTCGCTGAAGGCCATCGCCACCGCCGCCATCGCTCTCACCCTGACCCTCGGCGCGTCGGGCGTCGCCAGCGCGGCCGGCGGCATCACGATCCAGAGCGGCGCGACCGGCTGCTGCCGGATCGCGATCTGAACGCCTTCGGTGCCTCCCGGCTCGCCCTGCTGGCTCTCGGTGTGCGGGGCGAGCCGGATCACCGACCGCACGGCGGTACCGGCGGACGGGTGACGTGCTCGCCCCCCTCGACCGTCATAGGTACAGTGACACGCATGACGACCATTGCTGACCGCGTCCGCCAGGCGCGGTTGGCCGCTGGGATCTCCCAGACGGCCCTCGCTGGTGAAGCGCTCTCGCCGAGCTACATCTCGCTGATCGAGTCCGGGCGGCGCGAGCCGACCGACGCGGCGCTGACCGTGCTCGCCGAGCGGCTCGGGTCGACGGTCGAGTACCTCAAGCACGGTGACGAGGGCCCGGCCGAGGCCCGCGCGAAGCTCGCGCTCGACTACGCCCGCCTGGACCTCGTGTCCGGCGAGGCCGCCTCCGCGCGCGACCGCATCCTCGCCCTCGAGCTCGGGTCGGTCACGCGCCAGGTGCGCGTCGAGGCCCAGCTCGCCCTCGCGCAGGCGCACGAGATGCTCGGCGACCTGGAGTCGGCCGTCGGCGTCCTGGAGCCGCTGCTGACGCAGGCTCGCGCCGAGGCGCACCACCTGGACGCCGCCGCGGCCGCGACCGCGCTGGTCGCCTCCTACGTCGAGTCCGGCGACCTCGGTCGTGCGATCGAGCTCGGCGACCGGCAGCTCACGGAGCTCGAGGAAGCCGGCCTCACCGGCACCGACGAGCACCTGCGCCTCGGGTCCACGACGCTCTGGGCCTACGTCGAGCGCGGCGACCTGCTCTACGCCACGCACCGCGCGGCCGACCTGATCCGCCAGGCCGAGTCGCTCGGCACCCCGCGCGGGCGCGGGTCGGTCTACTGGAACGCGGCCCTGGTCGCGGAGCAGCGCCACGACTACGCCCTCGCGAAGCGCTACACCGAGCGGGCGCTCGCCCTGCTCGGCGAGGGCGAGGTCAGCCGCGACATCCCGCGCCTCCGCCTGAACTACGCGTGGCTGCTGCTGCGCAGCGACCCCGCCGAGCCCGCCGCCGCGCTGGTGCAGCTGGAGCGCGCCGCGCCGGAGCTCGCCGTGTCCGGGTCCGAGGTCGAGATGTCCCGGCTCGACGTGGAGCGGTCCCGCGCGCACCTCATGCAGGGCGACCCCGTCCGCGCGGAGGAGTTCGCCCGCGGTGCGCTCGAGCGGCTCGGCGACCAGCCGCGCCTGGAGAGCAGCGCCGCTCAGCTCGCGCTCGGCGACGCGCTGCACGCCCGCGGGGAGGTCGCGGCGGCGTCCCGCGCCTACCGGTGGGCTGCCGACATGCTCGGCATGATGTCGGCCTCGCGGCAGTCCGCCGCGGTGTGGCGCGAGCTCGGTGACCGGTTCCTCGGCCACGGCGACGTGACCGGGGCGGCACAGGCGTTCGACCGCGCGCTGCGCGAGGCCGGGTTCCGTCCCGCCGTCCCCGCGGTGCTCTGGGAGACGTGGAGCGCGGTGGCGCAGGACTGACCACCGCGGTCCCCACGGGGCGGCAGGACGTGCCGTCCTCGCGCAGAGGGCGTCACCCCGCAGGGGGGGTGACGCCCTCGGGCGTCCTCGGCACGGGGACCGGCGCCGCCGCCCGCCCGCTCTGCCTCCCTGCCCGCACGCGGGCCTGCCCACGCCCGCCCGACCGCCCGCCGCAGGCGGGGCGGGACTGGTGACCCCCCGGGGGAGCACGAAGGGCGCCGCCCCCCGGGGGAGCGGCGCCCTTCGAGAACTGCGACGCGTCAGAGCGCGTTGACCGCCTGGGCCAGCGCGGACTTCTTGTTCGCGGCCTGGTTGGCGTGGATCACGCCCTTCGAGACGGCCTTGTCGAGCTTCTTCGACGCGGCGACCAGCGCGACCGCGGCCGCGTCCTTGTCGCCGCCGGCGACGGCCTCGCGCACGCGGCGCACGTACGTCTTCAGCTCGGACTTGACGGCCTTGTTGCGCAGGCGCGCCTTCTCGTTGGTGGTGATGCGCTTGATCTGGGACTTGATGTTGGCCACGGTGTGGTCTCTCTCGTGTGTTCGCCGGAGCGAAAGGAACAGGTCGTAGAGGGCTCGTCCGATCCCGGGACTGGGGCGTGGGGACACCCTCGGAGAGGAACCGGACGTGTGCCCGCCGACCCGGGCGG
>DAMBCY010000038.1:0-3432 GCA_032056255.1 Cellulomonas sp.
GGTTCGGCATCCACAGGCCGGACTCGTACAGGGGCGTCGCGAACTCCATCGAGGTCAGGAAGGTGACGAGCTCGATGGCCTCCTTCGGGTGCTCGGTGCCGGACCAGACGGCGTCGATGTTGCACGACTCCATCGGGTAGAAGTCGCCATCCATCTTCGGCGGCAGGCCGGCGCCGAGGTTGATGTCGGAGGCTGCGAGCTCTTGCAGGCCGTAGGAGCCCATGTAGAGCGAGGCGACCTTGCCCGTGAGCAGCATCTGCGTGGGCGAGTTGGTCGAGTCCATGCCGATCGCCGACGGGTCCGGTGCGATGCCGTCGGTCCGCAGCGACTTGATCCTCTCCAGCGCCTCGCGGCTCTCGGGCGAGTCCATCCCGACGGCCTCGGAGAAGTCGTCGTCGAACCACTGGGCACCGTTGGAGGCCACCATCTCCTGCGTGGTGTAGAGGTTCATCTGCTCCTCGAAGTTGGCGGTGCCGTACTGGACGGTCTTGCCACCCTCGACCTCGGTGAGCTTCTCCATGTTCGCGACGAACTCGTCCCAGCTCCACTGGTCCGCGACGTCGGTGGGCGGGTACGGGACCCCGGCCTCGTCGAAGAGGTCCTTGTTGTAGAACAGCACGGGTCCCACCGTGCACACGTCGACGCCGTAGATCTTGGTCGTGCCGTCCTCGTCGACCTGGATCTTCTCCTGCGACGAGGGCAGGAAGTCGTCCATGTCCCAGTAGTCGTCGAAGTACGGCGTGAGGTCGAGCAGCTGACCGGAGTCGGCGAAGTCCCGCTGGTAGTCCGGGTTCAGGTAGAACACGTCCGGCGCGGTGCCCGACGCCATCTGCGTCTTGAGCTTCGTGTGGTGCTGGGCGAAGGGCGCGGTGACGTACTTCACCTCGACGTTCGGGTGGGACTCCTCGAAGGCCGCGAGCCCCGCGGCGATGCTCTCGGACTCGAGCGGGCTGGCCTCCCAGCTCTGGAAGGTGAGCGTGATCTGCTCACCTCCCTCGGTCGACGAGTCTGCGTCTCCTCCGGCGCAGCCGGCGAGCAGCAGCGCTGCAGCCGTGGGGGCTGCGATCATGAGCTTTCTCGTGGTCGATGCCATGGCTTCTCACTCCCTCGTGCGAACTGGCCTTGCGCTATCTGGCTGCTGAGCCGGCGGCGGGTGTCCGCCGACGACTCATGCGGGGTGGATCTGGGACTCCAGGGCGTCGTGCCTCGCCGCCCGTTCGAGCAGCTGGGGCGCCCAGTCGGGGTCGGGGTCGGAGCGTTCGCTGTCCGCGCCGGGCGCCGGGACGAGCTCGGACCATCCGACGCCCTGAGCCGCGAGGACGGCGGCCCCGAAGGCCGGGCCCCTCGAGGAGTGCACGACGGGTCGGTCGAGCAGCGTCGCCAGGATCGTCCGCAGCAGCGGCATCCGGCCTGCGCCACCGCCGAGCTTGATCTCCGCCGGGAGCTCACGCGTGGTGACCGACCGCACGAGGCGGGCGAGTGCGATCGCGACCCCCTCGACGACCGCGTAGGAGATGTCGTCCCGGCCGTGGTCGATCCTCAGGTGGGACAGCGTCCCCGGTGCACCCGTGCCGTCGCGGTGCCCCTGGAGGTGCGGCAGGAACGTCGGCGCTCCTCGGCGCGCGCCGGACTGTCCCATGTCCTCGAGCGGCACGCCGGCCACACCGGACCACCAGCTGAGTGCGGTTCCTGCCGCGTGCACCGAGTCCAGCGCGAGCCAGGACGCGGGGAGCGCGTGGCGGACGCTCCCGGGACGGGGAGTGCTGAGCACGCTGAACGCCACTCCGCTGGACCCCACGGACACGCCGACGTCTCCGTCGGCCACGACGCCGAGCGCGACGGCTTGCGCCGCCTGGTCGCCAGCACCTGCCACCAGGGGAGAACCGAACAGCCGCTCGTCGCCGGCGGGATGGCGACGGATCTCGCCGACGAGCGCTGCCGACGGGACGACGCCCGGGAGCCAGCCACGGGACACGCGTGCCGCGTCGAGCAGCCGCGAGGACCACTCGTCGGTCCGCGTGTCGAGCAGGCAGGTGCCCGAGGCGTCAGAGGGCTCGGTGGTCCGCTCCGCCCCGAGTCGCTCACGGATCTCGTCCTTGACGAGCGTGACGCTCGCGATCCGGCTCGCGATCTCGGGCTCGTTCCGTGCCACCCACGCGAGATGGGAGGCCGTGAAGGCCGGGATGGGTGAGTTTCCGGTGACGTCCTCCCAGTCGGGCACTGCGCGCTCCAGTGCTGCGGCCTCGTGGCCGGCACGCTCGTCGGACCAGAGGATCGCCGGCCGCAGCCGGGTGCCGGCCTCGTCGCGCAGGACGCTGGTGTGCATCTGGCCGGTCAACCCGACCGCCACCCCGACTCGCGGACCGATCTCGGCCGCGACGGTCGACAGCAGATCGCCCACCGCGCGCCACCAGTCGTCGGGCTCCTGCTCGGCGTGCCCGGGTGCGGGGTGCCTGGTGGGGTACGGCCGCGAAGCCAGCTCGGTCACGCGCCCGGCCCGCAGGACGGTGGCCTTCGCCGAGCTCGTGCCGATGTCGATCCCCACGAGCGCTCGGTCGCCCAGGCCGGGGTCTCCCGACGTTCGCGTAGCCACGGGCGTGCGCACCTCCATCGGGGCGGGGATCTGACGTGCTCCACAGTAGGAGAGATTATTGGAGTGTGTCAACGCCTGTGTCGGCTGTTAATGACCGATACTCACGCATAACAGAGGACGCGAGGCGTCACGAGTGACCGCTGAAGGCCATGCGTGCGGCTGTCAGAGCGACTTGCCTCGATCAGAGGGGCGAACTTAGCGTTACGCTGCTGCGGAATCGAGCGCGTCGGCGCAGGCCGGTGCGGTGCAGGGGAGGAACGATGGGCATCCGGCGCAACGCCACATCCGCCGGTGGCGTCCTGGACCTGATCCGGACAGGGGAGGCGGTGACGCGTGCCGAGCTCATGGCCGTGACCGGGTTGTCGCGATCCACGCTCGGCGAGCGCCTCGACGCCCTCTTCGGTGCGCAGCTGATCACCGAGGGTGCCGGCGTCAGCGCGGGGCGCGGTCGCCCCTCGCGCCAGCTCGAGCTCAACGCGATCACCAAGGTCGTGCTCGCCGCCGACATCGGGGAGGACCACCTCCGGCTCGTGATGACCGACCTGAACGCCGGGCTCCTCGCCGAGCACACGGCCGCCGTCCAGGTGTCCAGAGGTCCCACCGCGGCGATCGGCCACCTCATCAGCGGTGCGCGGTCCTTGCTGTCCGAGGCGGGCAAGACGGTGGACGACGTCCTGGGTCTCGCGCTGGCCGTTCCGGCACCCGTCGACTTCTCCCGCGGCATCGTCGGCTCGCCCTCGGTGATGACGGGCTGGGACGGCGTCGACATCGCCGGGCTCGTCCGGCGAGACCTCGACGTCCCGGTGCTGGTCGAGAACGACGTCAACGCCCGGGGCCTG
>DAMBCY010000038.1:3442-13755 GCA_032056255.1 Cellulomonas sp.
TATTCCGCGGCGCGCTCGGCGCGGCCGGGGACGTGGGCCACATCCGTCTCGAGCCGCAGACGGGACCGCTCTGCCGCTGCGGCGCCGTCGGGTGCGTGGAGGCCTTCGCAGCCGGATGGGCACTCGCTCGGGATCTGCGCGAGCAGGGCCTGGACATCAGCACGACCGCCGAGGTCGTCGCGGCCGTGCAGCGCAACGTGCCGGTGGCGACCCACCTCGTGCGCGAGGCCGGCAAGACCCTGGGCCGAGCCATCGCCTACTGCGTGAGCCTGCTCAACCCGAGCCTCGTGGTGATCGGGGGGAGCCTGTCGATGGTCGGCGGCGCGCTGATGACGGGTGTCCGCGAGTCGGTCTACCAGTACTCGCTGCCTCTCGCGACCCGCGATCTCCTCATCGCAGCGGGTCAGGGCGGCAACCGCACGGGCGCCCTCGGAGCGGCCCACCTGGTGATCCAGGAGGCGCTCTCGCCTGCCACGATCGACGAGAACCTCGCCCGCCTTCCGGTGCGCTAGGTGCGACGGACCGGGGCGAGGACGCTCCGGTCCGTCGAGGTCGCTGACGGGGACGCGGGTCTCGGCGTCGATGCGGCCGACGCCGTCGAGCAGGAGTCCCGAGCCGTGTCGGCGTGGCCGCCGTCCGGGCCGGCCCGCGACCAGGCGCGCGGCCCGGCGCCCGGGTGCTCAGCGGCCGCGCGCCAGCACCGCGCCAGCAGCGCCCACGACGCGGTCGACGGTCATGCCCAGCTCGCGCTGGGCGTCCGCGGCTGGCGCGGACAGCCCGAATCCGTCGATCCCGACCACGGCCCCGCTGCGGCCCACGATGTCGCGCCAGCCGAAGGTCGAGGCGGCTTCGACGACGACGCGGGCGGAGAGCGACGCGGGAAGCACCGCCTCGCGGTACCGCTCGTCCTGTCTCGCGAACAGCTCGCGCGACGGCATGCTGACCACGCGCGCGGCGGTGCCGGACACCCGCAGCCGGTCGGCAGCGCCGAGTGCGAGCTCGAGCTCGCTGCCGGTCGCGATGAGGACGACGGCGGGGTCCGGGTCGGAGCTCACCACGTACGCACCCCGACGGACGCCGTCCATGACGTCCTCGAGCGGGAGATCGAGCGTCCGCAGCGGTTGCCTGCACAGCACGAGCCCCGTCGGCCCCTCCTGCTCGAGCGCGACGAGCCAGGCCGCCGCCGTCTCGTTCGCGTCCGCCGGCCGGATCGTCACCAGGCCGGGCACGGCACGCAGGCCGGCGAGCTGCTCGACCGGCTGGTGGGTGGGACCGTCCTGGCCGAGGGCGACGGAGTCGTGCGACCAGACGTAGATCGCCGGCAGGCCCATGAGGGCCGCCAGGCGGATCGCCGGGCGTTGGTAGTCCGAGAAGACGAGGAACGTGCCGCCGAACGGGCGGACGCCGCCGGCGAGGAGCATGCCGTTCATGGCCGCGGCCATCGCGTGCTCACGCACTCCCCAGTGGATGTTGCGGCCCGTGCGTCCGCCACCCTCGGGCAGGAAGCTCGCAGACCCCGCGACGGCCGTGCGGTTCGGCTCGGCCAGGTCGGCGGAGCCACCGACGAGGTCGGGCAGCCGTGCGGCGAGTGCCTGGATGACCTGCCCGGACGCATCTCGGGTCGCCAGGACGGATCCCGCCTCGAACGTCGGGATCGACGCCGGGAGGTCATCGGGGAGCCTCCGCTCGTGGGCCGCCCGCCACTGCTCGGCGAGGCGGGGGTGCGCGGCGGCCCAGGCCGCCATCCGGCTGTCCCAGTCACGATGCAGCTCCGCACCGCGCCGGACCGCGCGGCGGGAGTGCGTCAGCGCTTCCTCGTCGACCTCGAAGGCCCCCGTCGTCACGCCGAGCGCGGCACGAACCGCGGCGACCTCCTCGGCTCCCAGGGGCGCGCCGTGCGACGCCGCTGTCCCGCGCGCGTGCGGAGCGGGCCACGCGATCTCGGACTCCAGGATGACCAGGTGCGGTCGCCCGTCACCGGCACGAGAGCCCAGGGCGCTGTCGAGCGCCGGGACGTCGACGTCCCCCGACGCCGCGCGGGCGACGCGGGAGACGCGCCAGCCCTGGGCCTCGAACCGCGCGCCGACGTCCTCGTTCCACGCCAGGCTCGTCGAGCCCTCGATCTGGATGTCGTTGTCGTCGTAGAGGACGGTCAGGTTCTCGAGGCGGTGGCGGCCGGCGAGCGCGCCCGCCTCGTAGGACACGCCCTCCTGGAGGTCTCCGTCCGACGCGAGGACCCAGACGTGGCGCTCGAACGGCGAGTCCGCCGAGCCGTCCGGGTCGTAGACCGCCCGCTCCCGCTGGAACGCCATCGCCATCCCCACGGCCATGGTCACGCCCTGGCCGAGTGGACCGGTGGTCGCGTCCACGCCAGGTGTCATGCCGTGTTCAGGGTGCCCGGGCGTGCGCGAGTGCGCGGTGCGGAACGACCTGATGTCCTCGAGCGACACGTCGTAACCCGTCATGAAGAGCTGCGTGTACAGCAGCATGCTGGCGTGGCCGCACGAGAGCACGAACCGGTCTCGCCCGAGCCAGCTCGGGTCCCGGGGATCGTGGCGGACGTGCTCCTGGAACAGCAGGTGCGCGACGGGAGCCAGCGACAGCGCAGCACCCGGGTGACCGGACCTCGCGTGCTCGATGGCGTCCAGGGCGAGCACGCGTGCTGCGGTCACAGCACGCTCGTCCGACGACGTGGCAACAGAAGCGGTCACGGGAGCTCCAAGTGGTCACAGGGTGACGAGGCTAGACATCATAACGTCATGATGAATGCTGCGCGCAAGACGACCCCTGCCGGAGCGTGACGACATAATGGGGGCCGTGACGGGAGACCCGAGGTCGGGCGTGGCGAAGTACGTCGCGGTCCGCGACCACCTCGAGCGACGCATCGCCGGGATGAGGCCGGGCGACCAGCTGCCGACCGAACCAGCGCTGTGCCAGGAGTACGGGGTGAGCCGCATCACCGTCCGGCGCGCCGTGGACGATCTGCTCCGGGACGGGCTCCTCGTGCGCGAGCAGGGCCGGGGCACCTTCGTGACGGAGCCGCGCTACACGCAACAGGTTCGCGAGACGTTCACCGACACGGTGACCGGCTTCTTCCGGCAGCAGGCCGACCTCGGCCGGACGGTGACGACCCGGGTGCTGGCCAGTCGCATCGTCCGGAACCCCGACGCGAGCACCGCGCTGGGCCTCAGCCCTGCTGACGACCTCCTCGAGCTCGAGCGCCTCAGGTTCGTCAACGGCCGACTCCATCAGCACGTCGTCACCTCCATGCTGGCCAGCCGGTTCCGCGACCTGCTCCACGAGGACCTGACGCAGGGCTCCCTCTTCGACCGCCTGCACAGCGCCTACGGCGTCACCCTGGTGCAGAACGACCTGCTGGTGCGCCTGGACCGGCCCACCGGCGCGATCGCACGCGCCCTGGGCGTCGAGGACGGCACGGTCGTGCTGGCGATCGAGTCCGTGGTCTACGACGCGTCCGGAGAGGCGGTCGCCTTCGGGGTGGCGCGCCACACGCCCGACAACAGCGAGATCGCCATGAGCGTCGGGGGGGCCGGCTCGTCAGGACGGCCACGCCGGCCCCGTCCCGCGTCTCCCCGCTGAGCGGTGGGGCGCGCGCCACGATCTCCGGGTCATCTCGTCGAGCGCGCGTCGTGGCCCCGCTGCTCCCCGGCTGCGGCCGCCCACGGCTCGTCCTCGGCGTCGAGCAGCTCGAGCAGCCGCGGCGCGAGGCCGGGCGCGTGCGCGGTCACCGCGGACACGACCCACCAGGCGTGCTGCGGCAGGCGCACCGTGGTCAGGCCGGCGGCCTGGGGCTTCGCGGCGACGTGCTGCGGCACGAGCGCGATCCCGAGCCCCCGGCTGACCAGGTCGAGCAGGGTGTGGATGTCGTTGACCGTGCACCGCACGTGCCGGGTGACGCCGCGGGCGGCGCACACGGTGTCGTTGAGGGAGCGGACGCCCCAGCTGGGGTGGAAGTCGATGAAGTCGTGCTCACCGAGGGCGTCCCACCCGGCCCGGGTGGAGCCGGCCAGGGGGTGTCCCGGCGGGCAGATCAGGACGACCTCGCGCCGGCCGAGCTCGACGGGGCGGACCCCGGCGAGGTGGTCCCCGGTCGCCACGAAGGCGAGGTCGAGCTCGCCGGCGCGCACGGCGGCGACCAGCTCGTGGGACCCGGCCTGGGTGAACGCGATGTCCACGTGCGGGTAGCGGCGCCGGAACCGTTCGAGCAGGGGCGGGACGTCGACGACGCCGAGGCACTGCTCCGCACCGAGGCGCAGGGTGCCGCTGAGCTCGTGGGTCGCGCGCACGACGGCGTCCCTGCCGGCGGCGGCCTGCTCGAGGAGGCCGCGGGCGTGCGGCAGCAGGGCGAGCCCGGCGCCGGTGGGGTCGACGCGCCGGGTCGTGCGGGTGAACAGGCGGGTGCCGAGCTCGTCCTCCAGGGCGCGGATCGCCGCCGACAGGCCGGACTGCGTCACGCCGCACAGCGCGGCGGCGCGCGTGAACTGCTGCTCCTCGGCGAGGGCGACGACGTACTCCATCTGCCGCAGATCCATCATCGACTCCGCTTCTGAATCGCATGAACGCCAGTCGTTGGACTTGTGAGGACCAGCGTACCTAGGGTCGGGGTCACCATCCGACGACGTGAGGTGAACCCGTGCAGCAGCGCACCATCGGCAACCGCACCGTGAGCGCGATCGGGCTCGGCGGCATGCCGATGTCCATCGAGGGACGTCCCGACCGGGCCCGGTCGATCGCCACGATCCACGCCGCGCTCGACGCGGGCGTGACGCTGGTCGACACCGCCGACTCCTACCACCTGCACGCGGGGGAGGTCGGCCACAACGAGGAGCTCGTCGCCGAGGCGCTGCGCGGCTACGGCGGCAGCACCGCGGACGTCCTGGTCGCCACCAAGGCGGGCCACCTGCGCCCCGGCGACGGCTCCTGGACCCTGGACGGCCGGCCCGAGCACCTGAGGGCCGGCGCCCGTGCGTCGGCCCGGCGCCTCGGCGTCGAGGCGATCGGGCTGTTCCAGCTCCACCGGCCCGACCCGGCCGTGCCCTACGCCGAGTCGGTCGGGGCGCTCGCCGAGCTGCTCGACGAAGGCGTGATCGAGCAGGCGGGGATCTCCAACGCGTCCGTCGCGCAGATCGACGAGGCGCAGCGGGTGCTCGGCGGGCGGCTGGTGTCGGTGCAGAACCAGCTCTCCCCGGCGTTCCGGTCCAGCCTGGACGAGCTGCGGCACTGCGCGGACCTCGGTCTGGCGTTCCTGCCCTGGTCGCCGCTGGGCGGCATCACCCGCTCCGGCGCGCTCGGCGAGCGGCACGCGGCGTTCGCGCAGGTGGCGCGGGCGCACGACGTCAGCCCGCAGCAGGTCGCGCTGGCCTGGGAGCTCGCCCTCGCCCCGGTCGTCGTGCCGATCCCCGGTGCGTCACGGCCCGCCAGCATCACCGACTCCGTCCGGGCCGCGTCTCTCGAGCTCACCGCGGACGAGATCGCCGTGCTGTCCCGGTCCTGAGACCGCCGTCCGACCAGAGAGGAACCCGCCATGAAGACCTTCACCCTGCCCGGCACCGACATCGAGGCCCCGAACGTCGTCCTCGGCCTGATGCGCATCGCCGAGAAGTCCGACGACGAGATCCGCGAGCTGGTGCGGACCGCGCGGGACGCCGGCATCACCTTCCTCGACCACGCCGACGTCTACGGCCGGGAGCTGCACGAGTGCGAGGCGCGGTTCGCCGAGGCGCTGGACCTGACGCCGACGCAGCGCGACGGGCTGACGATCCAGACCAAGTGCGGCATCGTGCGCGAGGGGCCGTACTTCGACTTCTCCTTCGAGCACATCCTCGAGTCGGTCGACGGCTCGCTGCGGGCCCTGCGCACCGACCGCATCGACGTGCTGCTCCTGCACCGGCCGGACGCGCTCGTGGAGCCGGACGAGGTCGCGCGCGCCTTCGACCAGCTCGAGGCGGCGGGCAAGGTCCGCGCGTTCGGCGTCTCGAACCACACGCCGCGCCAGATCGACCTGCTGCGGCGGTCGGTGCGCCAGCCGGTCGTCGCCAACCAGCTCCAGCTGTCGCTCACGCACGCCCCGATGGTGGCCCAGGGCGTCGCGGCCAACATGGCGGGCGCGGAGCAGTCCGTCACGCGCGACGCGGGCGGGGTGCTCGACTACTGCCGGCTGAACGACATCACGGTCCAGGCGTGGTCGCCGTTCCAGGCGGGGTTCTTCACCGGGACGTTCCTGGGGGACCCGCGGTTCGCCGAGCTCAACGACGTCATCGACTCGCTCGCCGCCACGTACGACGTGCCCGCCATCGCGATCGCCACCGCGTGGATCACCCGGCACCCGGCGCAGATGCAGGTGGTCCTCGGGACCACGAACCCGGAGCGCGTCGCGGGCGCCGCCCGGGGGTCGGACCTGGACCTGACGCGCGCGGAGTGGTACGCGCTCTTCCGGGCCGCGGGGCACATCGTCCCCTGAGCCGCCTCAGGCGGTCGAGCCCGAGGGCAGCTCGGCGCGGACCCAGAAGAGGTGGCCGTCCGCCCGGACCCGCAGGGTTCCTCCGGCGGCGGCGGCGCGCTCCCGCATCCCGACGATGCCGTTGCCGCCCGGGGAGCTCCCGCGTCGCACGGCGTCCGCCCGGGCGTTCACGACCTCCACGACGACCTGCCCCCCGGGTGCGTGCTCCACGAGGATCGACGCCGACCCGGCGCCGTGCCTCTGGGCGTTGGTCAGGGCCTCCTGCGCGATCCGGTACACGGCCGCGCTGACGGCGGGGGGCAGGTCGGGCGGCCGGGCGGGCAGCGTCGCCTCGACCGCCATGCCCGCCTCGCGGAACGACGCGACCAGGCCGGGCAGCAGCGCGTGGCCCGGGGTGGGCGCGACGGTCTGCTCCTCGGAGCCGACGCGGAGCACCTGGAGGATCTGCTGGGTCTCGCGCAGCACCTCCTGGACGGCCGCGCGCGCGGCCCGCAGGTCGGAGCGGGACGCGTCGGCGCCGACGGGCAGGTGCACCTCCGCGGCGCCCAGGTGCATGTTCACCACGGCGATCTGGTGCCCGATGCTGTCGTGCAGGTCGCGCGCGATGCGCACGCGCTCCTCGGCGACGGAACGGTTGACGGCGGCGTCGCGGGTCGCGACCGCCTGGGCGGTGCGGTGCTCGAGCTCGGCCCAGTACTGCCGGTGCCCGCGGATCGCGCTGCCGGCCGCGGCGGTGACGAAGGCGGCGCAGGCCGCGATCGACGCGCCGGGGTTCTGCGACGGCAGGACCGTGCCCAGGTCGATCCACGAGGCGGTGAGGTTGGCGGCGCCGACGACGGCGCCGGTCAGCAGGCCGGGGAGCGAGCGCAGGGTCAGCAGGAAGGCCACGAAGCAGGCCAGCGACCAGCTCGCGACGGGGTCCCAGCCCAGCAGCGCCGCGACGACCGGCGCCGCCGCCGTGAGCCCGAGCCCGGGGTAGGGGTCGCGGCGGCCCACCCAGATCCCGCTCGCCGACAGCGCGACCGCGAGCCACCCGCCGGCAGGGCTGCCGGCCTCCACGACGAGGACCACCTGCACGGACAGCGCCAGGGCGGCGATCACCAGCACCGTCCGCTCGAGGACGCGGGGCAGACGGTCCCAGAACGCCACCCCGGCGCGGGAGCGGGGAACCGGTGTCGTCACGCTCCCGATGGTGCCACCGACCCGGAGGGGCGACGTACTGCCGTGGCAGTACGTCAAGGGCGTGCAGCCGGACGACGGCAGGCCGCCGCCGCGTCGGCAGGCTGGGGACACGCCGCACGGGAGACCGGACCGCTCCCGCGGCGCCCCACCGCCCCGGTCCGACGCAGGACGAGGAGACCGATCATGAGCCAGACCGCAGCAGCCGGCACGGAGACCGAGTTCGTGGCCTACGAGTACACGACCGTGCGCGCCGACCGCGACCTGGAGTCGCTCTACCGGGACGCGTACCGCAACTTCGGGTGGACCGTGGACGGGTACGCCTCGAACGTGCCCGGCACCGCCGCCGTCACGCTGAAGCTCCGCCGCGACCGGCGGATCAAGAACCGCACGCTGGTCCTGGAGCTGCAGCGCACGTGCCAGCACGCGCTGGAGTCGATCAGCAGCCTGGAGCGCTCGAAGTCGACGACCGCGATGGCGGTCTCGCTGGGCACCGGGATCGTCGGGTCGGCGCTCCTGGCCGGGTCGGTCTTCTCGCTCGAGGCGGACCTGACCGCGCTGTCGATCGTGCTGGGCGCCCTGGGCCTGCTCGGCTGGGCCGCGGGCTACCTCGCCCACGGACGGGTGAAGGCGAAGAGGTCCGCCCAGGTCACCCCCCTGATCGACCAGCAGTACGACGTCGTCCACGAGACCGGTGAGCAGGCCGTGCACCTGCTGTCCTGATCCGCCCCGACCCACCACCCGCACGGCCGGACGAGGGTGCCCGACCGCCCAGCCCCACCGGAGGAACCCCCGTGTACCGCACCAGCACCCGCGCGCCCGGCCTGATCGTGGCCGTGCTCGCCCTCGCCGGGGTCGTCGCCGCCGGCATGCAGACCCTGATCGTCCCGTTGATCGGGCAACTGCCCACGATCCTGGGCACCAGCGCGGACAACGCCTCCTGGGTGGTCACCGCCACCCTGCTCGCCTCGGCCGTGGCCGTCCCGGTCGCCGGCCGGCTCGGCGACCTGCACGGCAGGAGGCGGGTCCTCCTGATCAGCGTCGTCCCGCTGATCGCGGGGTCCGCGGTCTGCGCCCTGTCGGGCTCGCTGGTCCCGATGCTCCTGGGACGCGGCCTGCAGGGGCTCGGGATGGGGGTGGTGCCCCTCGGCATCGCCCTGCTGCGGGAGGTCGTCCCGCCCGGACGGGTCGCGTCCTCGGTGGCCCTGATGAGCGCCTCGATGGGCATCGGCGGGGCGTTCGGGCTGCCGTTCGCCGCCGCGGTCGCCCAGACCGCGAGCTGGCAGGCCATGTTCTGGACGTTCGCGGCGCTGGCGACCCTCACGCTGGTCGCGGTGTGGCGGGTCGTGCCCGCCGCCCCCCGCACGTCCACGGCCGAGCGGTTCGACGCGCTCGGTGCCGTCCTGCTGTCCGCGGGGCTGGTCGGCCTGCTGCTGGCCGTGTCCAAGGGCGCGACCTGGGGCTGGACCTCGCCGGCGACGCTCGGCTGCGCCACCGGGGCCGTCGTCGTGCTCGGGCTGTGGGTGGCCGCCCAGCTGCGCTCGCCGCACCCGCTGGTCAACCTGCGGTCGATCTCCGGCCGTCCCGTGGCGGTGACCACCGTCGCCTCGCTGCTGGTCTCGTTCGGGATGTACGCCCAGTCCCTGGTGATCCCCCAGGTGCTCCAGCTGCCGACCGCGACCGGGTACGGGCTCGGCCAGTCGATGCTCGCGATGGCGCTGTGGCTGGCGCCCGGCGGGTTCGTGATGATGGCCGTGGCCCCGCTCGGCGCCCGCCTGTCCCGCACCCGCGGACCGAAGGTCACGCTCGCGGTCGGTGCGACGGCGATCGCCGTCGCCTACGCCGCCTCGCTGCTGCTCATCGGCTCCACCTGGGGCCTGATGGTCGCGGTCATGCTGGTCAACGTCGGCACCGGCCTGGCCTACGGGGCCATCCCGCTGCTGATCATGAGCGGCGTCCCGCGCTCGGAGACCGCCGCCGCCACCGGCTTCAACACCCTCGTGCGCTCCCTGGGGACCAGCAGCGCGGCGGCCGTCGTTGGCGTGCTGCTGGCCACCGGGGGCACCCTCACCGACGGGCACCTGGTCCCCTCCGAGGGGGCCTTCCGCCTCGCGCTGGTCGTGGGCTGCGCGGCGGGTGTCCTCGCCGCGGTCGTCGCGGCCACGATCCCCGCCGCGGCCGGGCGCCCGGAGGCCACCGACCCCACCGACCCCACCGGCGGGTCGGCGCTCGTGCGACGGGTCCGCCCGCGGGCGCGGGCGCTCCTCTACCCTGGTCGCGCGCCAGGACCTCCTCGCCGTCCTGACGGCCTCGACCCGTGCGCCGGTGCCCCGCGACGACGGCACCGCCCCGACACCCCGGAGGCCCCGATGGTCCGCGTCATGCTGGTCGACGACCAGGAGATGATCCGCCTCGGACTGCGCACGATCATCGACGCCCACCCCGACCTGTCCGTGGTCGCCGAGTCCCCGGACGGCCTGCACGCCCTGCGCGTCCTGGAGGCGGCCGAGCCCCCCGCGGACGTCGTCCTGATGGACATCCGCATGCCGGGCGTCGACGGGGTCGAGACCACCCGGAGGATCCGGCGGCTGCACCCGCCCGAGGAGCTGCGGATCATCGTGCTGACCACCTTCGACCAGGACCGGAACGTCCT
>DAMBCY010000038.1:13765-17060 GCA_032056255.1 Cellulomonas sp.
CTGGCGGCGCTGCGGGCCGGCGCCGACGGGTTCCTCGGCAAGGGCGTCGGGCCGGCGGAGCTCACGGCCGGGATCCTCGACGTCGCCGCGGGCGGGGGAGTCCTGTCGGCGGCGGCGGCCGCCGCGCTGATCGGCCACGTCGCCACCGACGCCGCGGCACCGCCCGACGAGGCAGCGCTCCGGCTGCTCGCGGCGCTGACCGCGCGCGAGCGCGAGGTCGTCGAGGCGGTCGTGCGGGGCCTGGACAACCAGCAGATCGCCGAGCAGCTGGTCGTCTCCCCGTTCACCGTCAAGACGCACGTCAACCGGGCGATGACCAAGGTCGGTGCCCGGGACCGCGCCCAGCTCGTCTCCCTCGCCGTCCGGGCCGGGATCCGCCCCTGAGCCCCGTGCCGTCCTGGCGCCGCACCCGGATCCGGTCCACCCGGACGATCCGGCGGGCGCGAGCAGGACGGCGAGCGGTGGCCGCCGCCGACCTCTCGAACATAGGTCATGATGACCTATGTTACCGTGACCTATGGCTATCGAGATCTACGTGCTCAGCGCGCTGCGGTCCGGCCCGCTGCACGGCTACGCCCTCCGCAAGCGCGTGCAGCGCCCCTCCCTCCGCCCGGTGAGCAACAACTCGCTGTACCCGACGCTCCGGCGCCTCGAGGAGGCCGGCGCCATCACCCACGTGGTGGAGGCGTCGCCGGACGGGCGGCCCCCGCGCAAGGTGTACTCCCTGACCGACGAGGGCGAGCGCGTGCTGCACGGGATCGTGCGCGAGCTGCCGGCCCCTCTCGCCGCGGACGAGGAGGAGTTCCTGGTGCGGGTGAGCTTCTTCCACGAGCTCGCCGTCGACGAGAGGCTCGGCGTCCTCGCGGCGCGCCGGGAGGTGGTCGGGACCGCCGCCCGCCAGGTGCGCGAGCTGCTCGACGCCAGCTCCCACGCCCCGGAGCGGGTCTGGCGCGACCGCGCGCAGCAGCAGCTGCTCGCGCGCCTCGACCAGGAGCTCCGCTGGCTCGACGACGTCACCCGCGCGGCCGCCGAGGTCGGCGCGCCGTGACCGCCCCGGCACCGCCCCTCGGCCGGGCGGCCCGGTACGGCCTGCTCGTCGGCCCCGTGCTGAGCATGCTCGACTCCAGCATCGTCAACGTCGCGGTGCCCGACATCGCCGCCGAGCTGCACGTGACCGTGGACGAGGTGCAGTGGGTGGTCAGCGGCTACCTGCTGGCCCTCGCGGTGTCGCTCGCGGCGACGGCGTTCCTCGCCCGCCGGTACGGCACGCTGCGCGTGTACCGCGTCAGCATGGTCGCGTTCGTGGCCGGGTCGGCGGCGTGCGCGCTCGCCCCGGGCGTGGAGGTGCTCACGGCGACGCGCGTGCTCCAGGGCCTCGCGGGGGCGCCGCTGGTGCCGCTGGCGCTGAGCATCCTGCTCGGCCGGCACGGCCTCGGCGGCGGCAGCGCCATGCCGCTCTCGGCCGCCCTCGCGCTGTTCCTCGCGCCGGCGCTCGGGCCGAGCATCGGCGGCCTGGTCGTCGAGCTCGGCGGCTGGCGGTGGATCTTCCTGGTCAACGTCCCGGTCGGCCTGCTCGGCCTGCTCCTGGCCCGCGCGATCCCGCGCGGTGCCGGCGCGGGCGCGGACCGCGCCGCCCGGTTCGACCCCGTGGGCCTCGGCCTGCTCGCCGCCGGGCTCGTCGCCGTGCTGCTCGGGGCCACGCGGGGGTCGTCCGACGGCTGGACGCGCGCCGCCGCCTGGGCGCCCGCCGCCGCCTGGGCGCCCGCCGCCGCGGGGCTCGTGCTGCTCGTGGCGTACACGCGGTGGGCCACCCGCCGGGACCAGCCGGCCGTGGACCTCCGGATGGTGCGGCACCGCGGCTCGACGCTCGCCCTCGTGCTGCAGACGCTGTGCTCGGTGATCTCGTTCGGCACGGTGTTCGTGATGCCGGTCTTCACCCAGCAGGTGCTGGGGTGCTCGGCGCTCGCCACCGGCCTCGCGCTCGTCCCCCAGGGCGTGGTGATGGGGCTCGGGACCTACGTCGGCCAGAAGCTGTCCGCCCGGGTCCCGCTGCGGGTGCTCGTCGCCGCCGGCTTCGGGGTGCTCACGGTGACGAGCGCGTTCCTGCTCCTGCTCGACGTCACCACCCCGCTGTGGGCGGTCGCGGCGCTGCTGTCCGGACGCGCCGTCGCCATCGGCTTCGTCACGACGCCGCTGCTCACGGCCATGCTCGCGCCGCTGCCGGAGCGCGACCTCGCCGACGGGAACACGCTGTTCAACATCGCGCAGCGGATCGGCGGGGCGGTCGGCGTGAGCGTGCTCGGCTCCCTGATCGGCGGGGCGACGGTGGCCGCGCTCGTCGCGTCGTTCCGCACGCTCGGGGCGGTGCTCACGGTCTCGGCCGCCGTCGGCGTCGTGCTCGCCGCGGGGTTGCCGCGGGCGCGGAGCGCGCCTCCCGGTGCGGCGGGGTCGGACGTCGTGACCGCGGCGAGGGCGTAGGCCGGCTGCTCGGGCGGCGGGGCCGGGCGGGCCGCGGGTGAAACCCGGCCCGACCGGTTGCCCGTCGTGGCAGGCACCCGATAGTGGGGACATGGTCACTCCGCGGTCGCGTCGAGGGCCCCGGCCCTCCGGGGGCCGGCTCACCCGGGCCGGCAGGTGGCTCGCGGCCGCCGTCGCGGCCGTCGGGGTCGCCGTCGGAGCTGGCGTCGGGTCGCCGCTCGTGAGCGCGGTCGCGGGGGCGGTGGCCGCGCTGGTCGCGGCCGGGATCGTGCGCGACCAGCGTCCCCGCCGGCCGGTCGGCGAGCGCGAGCTCTGGCGCTGGTGCGCACCGGCTCTCGGCGGGCTCGCCGCCGGGCTGGTCCTGGAAGCGGCGCTCACCGGCCGTGCCGGGGTCCCGGGAACCGGGCTGACCGTCGGCGGGGTGCTGCTCTGCGCGCTGGTGTACCAGGGACTGGTGCGGTGGAACCGGCACCGCACGGCCGTGTCGGACCCCGGCGACTGGCTCAACGGCCTGGGCGCGGTCCTCTGCGCAACCGCGTCGGGCCTCCTCGTCCTGGAGCACGTCGCCGCGGCCGCCGCGCTCGCCGGGCGGCTCCCCGTCGGCAGCCTGCTGCGGCTCGCGACGCTGACCGTGCTGCTGGGGACCTGCGTCACGATCAGCGTCCTCGCGGACCTGCGCCGGGACCGCAGGTCCGCGCTCGTCGTGGCGGGCGTGGCCCTCGTGCTGGTGGTCGAGGCGCTGCACCTCGTGCGACTCGTCGCCTCGGGCGTCGGGACCGACCACGTGCCGGCGTCGTCGATCGCCGCCTGGACGCTG
>DAMBCY010000039.1:0-16998 GCA_032056255.1 Cellulomonas sp.
CGCACCGCGCGCCCCGGGTCCCCCGCGCCGTCGGGCGCCGCCCTGGCCCGCGGGCGCACCGCCGCGCGCCGGCCCGCCGCGGGACGCCCCGCCACCACGGCCGGAGCCCTGCGCCTGCTGCACCGGGGCGGCGGGCGTGACGTGCGCCGCGACCTCGCCGACGAGCGCGGCCACGACGGGCGAGCCGGGCGCGACGCGCTGCGGGGTGGCGGTGATCCTCGCCTTGCGGGTGAGGTCGCGGACGTCCCCGGCCTGCTCGGGCAGCATGACGGTCACGACGTCGCCGCCGGAGCCGGCGCGGGCCGTCCGGCCGGAACGGTGCAGGTACGCCTTGTGCTCGGCCGGCGGGTCGACGTGCACGACGAGCTCGATGTCGTCGACGTGGATGCCGCGGGCCGCGATGTCGGTGGCGACGAGCACGCGCACCTCGCCGGAGGTGAACGCCCCGAGGTTGCGCTCGCGGGCGCCCTGGCCGAGGTTGCCCTGCAGGTCGACGGCGGGGATGCCGTCCTGGGTGAGCTGCTTCGCGAGCTTCTTGGCCTGGTGCTTGGTGCGCGTGAACAGGATGCGGCGGCCGGTGCCGGAGGCCAGCGCGCGGACGACGTCCTTCTTGGCGTCGGCGTCGGCGACGGCGAGCACGTGGTGCGTCATGGTCGACACGGGGGCGACCTCGGGGTCGACCGAGTGCGACGTCGGGCGGTCCAGGTAGCGCTTGACCAGGGTGTCCACGCCGTTGTCCAGGGTGGCGGAGAACAGCAGCCGCTGCCCGCCCCGCGGGGTCCGGTCGAGCAGCCGCTTGACGACGGGCAGGAACCCCAGGTCGGCCATGTGGTCGGCCTCGTCGAGCACGGTGATCTCGACCGCGTCGAGCGAGCACAAGCCCTGGCCGATCAGGTCCTCGAGGCGGCCCGGGCAGGCGACGAGCACGTCGATGCCCCCGTTGAGCGCGGACACCTGCCGGCTCTGGGCGACGCCGCCGAAGATGGTGGTGGACGTGAGACCGGCCGTGGTGGCGAGCGGCTCGACGGTGGCGTGGATCTGGGTGGCGAGCTCGCGGGTGGGCGCGAGGATCAGCGCGCGCGGCCGGGCCTTCGCGCGCTGCGCCCTCGAGTCGGCGAGGCGGGCGACGACGGGCAGCGCGAACGCCACGGTCTTGCCGGAGCCGGTGCGGCCGCGGCCGAGGACGTCGCGGCCGGCGAGCGTGTCGGGGAGCGTCGCGGTCTGGATGGGGAACGGCTCGGTGATGCCGCGCTGCGCGAGGGAGCGCGCGAGCGCGGCGGGCACACCGAGGTCGGTGAAGCTGGGCATGTCGGGAGGGCCTTTCCGGCGTCGGGGTCACGTGCGTCCCGCACCCTGCGCACGGGGCGGCGACCGGCGCCGGCGGCTCGGTCAGGCGAGCGTCTGCTGGCGGCGCTGGGCGCCCTGCGTGCGCAGGACGTAGCGGAACAACGCGTCCGTCTCCCGCGGGGAGGTCTCGACGAACCGGCAACCGTAGTGCGTGCCGGAGCGCGACGGCTGGGCACGGACGACGACCGCCTGCAGCCAGAACGCGTCCGACAGCTCGGGGAAGACGAACCTCACCGTGCTACCGGGGGGCAGCACGGTCTGGGACATCATACGCATCCCGTGCGCGGAGACGTCGAGCAGGACGAACCGCAGCGGCTGCTCGCCGCCCCCGCCCTCCGCGCCCGGGCCGGCGCCCGGCCCGGGGTCGGTGCCGTCGCCGGTCGTCTCGCCGGGCGCGAGCGTGACGACGCCCTCGCACTCGACGGTGACCGAGACCCGCGCGACCGCGCGCTTCTGCAGGGTGGACAGCAGCTCGACGTCGGCGAACCCGACGGTGTCCGCGGTGATCCGGCCGACGGTCCCGAGGTAGACGCACTCGCCGCGGGCGTCGTCCAGCACCCGCAGCGTGTACTCCTCGCCGTCGGTGACGCCCCGGACGATGCCCTCGGTCCCGGCCCACAGCACGCCGTCGGCGAACGTGCGGACGTAGCCCGTCAGGACGACGTGGCCGTCGCGCTCGACGGAGCAGAGGGCGAGCTCGTGCATCGGCGGATCACACTCCGGAGGACGGGCGGCGCGGGTGGCGCGGGCGGGTGGAGGTTACCGCGCCCCGGAGCGCAGCCGCGTCGGCCGGACGGGGGCACCTGCGCGTGTCGGCCCCGCGGGTGACGAACCCGGCGAAACGCCGCAACACGGATCTTCTCGCCATATCCGGCACCGCAACCCTAGTCTCAGGCCAGGTCGTCGCATCTCCGGCGGCTCGTCCCTGCGAGCTCGCGAGGCACCGCTGGCAACCGCCCACCGCCGCTGGCCGCTGACCCGGTACTTCGCCGTCGTCAGCGTCGTCGCCATGCTCATCCTCGGGGTCGCGCTGGTCCTGGTGACGGCGAGCGTCATGCAGGACCAGGCCCGGCGGGACGGGATCGCGCTCGCCCGGTCCATCGAGTCGTACGCGTCCGCGGGCGTCCCCGACGAGGCGTTCACGGTGGGCGTGCTCGCGCCCGAGGACGCCGCCCGGGTCTCCGAGGACGTCGCCGGCTTCCTCGAGCTGCGCCGCCTGCGGCTGTGGACGGTCGACGGGGCGCTGCTCCTCGACTCGCAGTCCGACACCACGGGGTTCCCCGACGGCGACCGGCTCGACGCGGCGACGCGGCAGCGCGAGCCCGTGGCGCAGGTCGTCACGGTGGTGCGCGGCGAGGAGTTCGGCGGCACCGAGACGACGCTGCTCGACGTGTACGTGCCCGTCGAGCGCGGCGGGGTCGTGGTCGGCGCCGCGGAGGTGATGCTCGACTACCAGGGCACCTCCGACGCGGTGGCCTCCGCGATCCGCACCGTGAGCCTGGTGGTCGCCGGCGGGCTCGTCCTGCTCTGGCTGCTGCTGTTCCGCACCGTGTGGAACGCCTCGCGCCGGCTGCAGACCTCCGCGCTGGAGAACGCCCGGCTCGCGCTGCTCGACTCCCTGACGGGGCTGCCGAACCGCCGCATGCTCGCCGACCGGCTGGAGCGGGCGATCCGCGAGTCCGACGCGACCGGGACGACGGTGGGCCTGGCCCTGCTGGACATCGACCGGTTCAAGGACATCAACGACTCCCTGGGGCACGACCGCGGCGACGAGCTGCTGGAGCAGGTCGCGGAGCGGCTGCGCGGCGCGCTGCGGGAGGACGACGTCGTGGCGCGGCTCGGCGGCGACGAGTTCGCCATCCTGCTGCCCGACGTGCAGTCGGTGGCGGCCGCCGACGCCGCCGCCCGGCGGGTGCGGCAGCTGTTCGTCCCGCCGTTCATGCTCGGCGACCTCGCGCTGCACGTCGACACCTCGATCGGCGTGGCCTGCCTGCCGGACCACGCGGAGGACGCGTCCTCGCTCATGCGCATGGCCGACGTCGCGATGTACACCGCCAAGACGCACCGGCTCGGGGTGTCGGTCTACTCGCCCGAGGAGGACGACTCGTCCCCCGCCCGCCTGGTGCTGCTCGGCGACCTGCACCGCGCGCTCGGCGTCGACCACGAGCTGGAGCTGCACTACCAGCCGAAGATCGACCTGCGCACCGGCACGACCGTGGGCCTGGAGGCGCTCATGCGCTGGCGGCACCCGACCCGCGGGATGCTGCCGCCCGACCTGTTCGTGCCGCTGGCGGAGCAGTCCGGGCTCATCCACGACCTCACCCGGTACGCGCTGCGCACGTCGGTGGCCCAGCTCGCGGAGTGGGTCGCGGACGGCGATCCCGTGCCCGTCGCGGTCAACCTGTCCGCGCACGACGTCACCTCGCACACCGTCGTCGAGGTGATCGAGGACCTGCTGGCCCGGCACGACGTCCCGGCGGACCTGCTGGAGGTCGAGATCACCGAGACCGCCCTGGTCAGCGACCCGTCCCGCGTCGTCCCGGTGCTCCAGCGGCTCGGCGACGTCGGCGTGCGCGTGTCCATCGACGACTTCGGCATCGGCAACACCTCGATCTCGCAGCTGCGCGACCTGCCCGTGCACGGGCTGAAGATCGACCGGCTGTTCGTGGCGGACCTGTCCGCCGGCGGTCGCGAGGGCTCCGAGGTGATCGTCAAGGCGATGGTCGATCTCGCGCACTCGTTCGGCCTGCAGGTCGTCGCCGAGGGCGTCGAGGACGGCGGGACCGCCGAGGCGCTGCGACGGCTCACCGTCGACCAGGCGCAGGGCTACCTGTACTCCCCCGCGGTGCCCGCGGACCGGCTGCGCGCCGAGGACCTGCCCCGCCCGCAGCGGCGCGCGGGCCGGCGGGGTGACACCCGTGCCGTCCGACCGGGTGACGGCGATGACGACGCGTCGCGACACGCGGTCACGTCACCCACCCGAGAATCGGGCACTTCGCCTCAAGATGGGGCACGATTCGACCGATAGGTGCTGGTACGCCCGTTTTCTCTCTCACCCGTGAGGACGACCACCCGGATGGACGAGCTGCTGCGCGAGATGATCACGCCCCCGCCGCCACGGCGGGACCCGGCACGCCGGCGACGCCTCGTCACGACCGTGGCGATCCTCGGCATGGCCGGTCTCGGCATGACGTCGTTGGTCACCTCGGCGATCTTCACGGACCACGACGACACGGGACGCACCGGCATCCTCACCGGCACCGTGGACGTCGAGGCGGGCGAGAACGCCGCGTTCGCGCTGCCGGCCGGCCGCATCGCGCCCGGCGACATCGTGTTCAGCCCGGTGACCGTCACGAACGACGGGTCGCTCGCCCTGGAGTACGGGCTGGACTACGCCGCGACCAGCACCGACGAGAAGAACCTGGCCAGCCAGCTGAGCATCGCCGTGTTCGACGTCCCCGCCGACCTCTGCCTGGCGGCGGGCACCGCGTCGCGCGAGCCGATCGGCGCCGCCGGCACGCCGCTGGCCGGCACGCCGACCGAGATCGTCGCGACGAGCCGCGACCTCTACGCGGGCCGCAGCGAGGAGCTCTGCATCCGCATCTCCCTCGACCGCGAGGTCGGGGACGCCTACCAGGACGCGGGTGCCGACCTGCAGCTCACCTTCAAGGCGGTGCAGGACCCCGACGAGCCGCACCGCACCTCCTGACCCGGGCCGCGACGCCGAGAGACCCCGACAGGTGCCCCCCGTGCCCCCGGACACGCCGACGAGCAGCACGCCGCTCCGGACGGTCGAGCGCCGGGCGCCGCGGGACGAGCGCTCCCGGCGGCCCCGGCACGCCGGTCGCGCGGCGCGTCCCTCGCTGCCCCGGCGGCTGCTGCGCACCGCGCTCTGGACGGTGGTCGTCGTCTGCGGGCTCGCCTACGCCGGCTCGCTCGCGGTGCCGCTGTGGTTCCAGGCGAACGGCCAGCGGCTGCTGATCGTCACCTCGGGGTCGATGTCGGGGCCGGAGCAGGGGTCCTTCGACGCCGGTGACGCCGTCGTCATGCGGCGCATCACCGACCCCTCGCAGCTCCGGATCGGCCAGGTCGCGACGTTCTGGCCCGCGGGGTCCGACCAGCTGGTCACGCACCGCATCATCGCGCTGAGGAACCTGCCGGTGCTGGAGCAGGACGAGGCGACCGGCACGATGGTCCAGAGGCACGACCCGGCCACCGGCGAGGCGCTGACCCGGCCGTACATCTTCACCAAGGGCGACGCGAACACCGACCCCGACCCCGACGCGACCCCGTTGGCGCAGGTCCGCGGCATCATCCTGCACGTCTACCCGCGGTGGGGCTGGGTGCTCGACTGGGCGGGCTCCGCGCAGGGCCGCGCGGTCATGCTCGTCCCGCCGCTCGCCGCCCTGGCGAGCCTCGAGGTGATGTCGCTCCTCGACGACCGGCGCTCGCGTCGCGCGGCCGGAGAACGCCGCCCGACCACCCGCGAACGGCACGACGATGCCCTCCTGCTCGGCTGACGGCGGGGGGCGCACGCCGTCCGGACCGTCCCGCGGGCCGTGGCGCCGGCTGCTCGTGGTCGCCCTGCTGGTGGCCGCCGCGCTGACCGGACCGGCGGTCGGCTACGCGGCGGCCCGGTTCGGGGACACCGCGACGGTCACGATCTCGATCTCCGTGGGCCCCGCGCCGGCCCCGTCCCCCGACTCGTCGACCGGGTCCGCGACCACCGGGGCCCCGTCGCCGGACCCGGTGGACGGGCCGGTCGACGAGCCGGTCGAGGACCCGGTCGCCACGGGGCGCTGAGCGCGCCGGTCCTTGGTCGCACGCCCTCTCCCGGGTGGTGACCGAGGTGCCCGGGCGGGGGTCCTGCCGGCGGGGTCGTGCCCGACGGATCAGCTGAAGCCGATCGCGCGCTGGGCGACGCGGTACGCGAGCACGGACACGCGGCGCCCGGCCGGACCGGGCAGGTTGGAGATCTGCCCGAGCACCGACCAGCGGACCTTCCGGTACAGCTCGGGGTCCTGGGCGCGCAGCCGGGACCACAGCCGGTCCTTCTCGGCCAGGGACTCCCGGGTGCCGGCGCGGATCAGCAGGATCGAGGACACCGCGCAGATGATCTCCACGTAGTGCCGCCGGTAGCGCCGCAGCCGCCGGCACGAGACCGGGGTGCCCGAGACGTGCTCGAGCATCAGCCAGTTGACCCGGAGCTGCTGGTCCAGGCGGCGCAGCATGACCTGCTCCTGCACCGACTGGTCGGCCCGCCCGATGAAGTACCGGTACAGGTCGACGTCCAGGTAGTAGAGGCTGCGGACCTGGGCCAGGGGCACCAGGGCGTACAGGTTGTCCACGTAGAACGTGTGCTCCGGCAGCCGCAGGCCGGCGTCGCGCAGCACCTGGGTGCGGTAGGTCAGCGCGTGCATCATCAGGTACTGCCGCTTGGCGAACCGGCGGGTCTGCGCCCAGCCGATCACGCGGCCCCGGGGCAGCGCACCGGCGTACCGGACCGCGGTCTTGGTGCGCTTGCCGACCTTCTCGTACACGAAGTTCGACACCAGCAGGTCGACCGGCGACCCTCCGGCCACGAACCCGCGCAGCGTGGCCAGCACCTCGGCCAGCGCCTCGCGGTCCAGCCAGTCGTCGGCGTCCACGACCTTGAGGTACGCCCCCCGGGCGTGCTCCAGACCCGTGTTGATCGCCGACCCGTGACCCCCGTTGGGCTTGCGCAGCAGGCGCACCCAGCCCGGGAACCGGTCCACGTACTCGTGCGCCAGCAGCGCGGTGCCGTCCGTCGACCCGTCGTCGACCACGAGGACCTCGACGTCCGGACCGAACCCGACCAGCGAGTCCAGCGCCCGGGCCAGGTAGGCCTCCGCGTTGTAGGCGGGGACCACGACGGACAGCACCGGGCTCATGCCGAGCGCACCTCCTCACCGGCGGGCACCGCCGGCTCCTCGGGGGTGGACCTGAAGATGACCTTGAAGATCGGGAAGAACACCCAGAACGAGATCGCCGAGTTGATGATCATCGTGACGAAGTCCGCCAGGGTCTCACCGGTGCCGCCCAGCCCCCAGGTGTCGATGAACAGGTCGTAGATCGGCGTCTTGTACAGCCCCTGGGCCGCGGCCGCCACCAGGGTGATGACGACGTAGGCCAGGGCGTACCAGAACGCCGCCTTGCCGACCGACGAGTTCGACTTGAACGTGATGTTCCGCTGGGCGAAGAAGTTGATCACCTGCGCGATCAGCAGGGTGATCTGCACCGCGAGGAAGTATGCCAGGCCGCCGCCGCCCGCCGGCAGGGCCCCCGCGGCGTAGTCGAACACGAAGTACTGCGACCCGTCGGGGTTGGAGCCGACCGGCCAGACCTGGAACGTCGTGTCGACCAGCGACGTCATCCCGAAGCCCCACTTGATCAGCGGCATCAGGGCCAGCTGCAGCACGGTGATGCCGTTGCTCAGCAGGAAGAAGACGGCGAACTGGGCGATACCGGGCCGCCTGGTGGCGAACCGGCCCCAGGCGTCCTTCAGGCGGGTGAGCATGCGAGCGATCTCTCTTCCGGGGGTTCTCGGGTCAGGCGTCGCGGCGCAGCCGGCGCAGCGTGGCCTTGTTGGCGCGGCTGTTGCGGACGAAGGCGCGCAGCGTGGCGCCGGCGCCCGTGAGGAAGTGCCCGTTGACGATCCGGACGATGCCGTCGACCATCTCGGCGCTGACCATGCCGTTCGTCATCTTCCCGATGGCGCGGAACGGCATGTTGAGCAGGAACAGGATGTTCAGGTCCGGCGTGCCCCGGCGGTCCGCGGCGTCGCGGCGCGAGACCAGCACGCGGTGGGCCAGCCGGGCCAGCGGCGAACGCGCCTCGCCCAGGCGCCCCAGGGCGTCGTTCGCCGTGAGCGGCCCCGAGAACCCGGCCGACGGCACCGGCCGCCCGAGCAGCGCCGCGAAGTCCTCGTCCGGCACGTGCCGGACGTCACCGGTCAGGTAGCGCTTCGGCAGGTCCTCCTCGCGCGGTGGGACGGTGCCCACGACGTCGACGCCGGCGGACAGCGGCAGGTCGTCCACGTGCGCGCCGGCCAGCACGGTCCAGGAGCCCTGCTCGACCTGCCACGCCCCCGTGGCGGTGTCCCAGTGCCGGAACGCCGGGTCGCCGAGCGGGACCGTCACCGTCACCGACTCGCCGGGCTCCAGCTCGACCCGGGCGAACCCCGCCAGCGTGCGCACCGGGCGGTGCACCCCCGCGGACTCGCGGCGGACGTAGACCTGCACGACGTCCGCGCCGCGGACCGCGCCGGTGTTCGTCACCGTCACGGTGGCGGTGTCCGGCGTCGCGACCAGGTCGGCGTACGCGAACGTGGTGTACGACAGGCCGAACCCGAACGGGAACGCCACCGGGACGCCCGCGCTCGTGTAGTACCGGTACCCGACGTACAGGCCCTCGCGGTACTCCGCGGTGCGGCCCGTCGCCGGGAAGGTGTCGGCGGTGGTCGTGTCGGCCAGCGCGACCGGCAGGGTCTCCGCCAGCCGGCCCGACGGGTTGACGACGCCGGTGAGCACGTCGAGCAGACCGCCCGCGCCCGCCTGGCCGGACAGGTAGCCGTGCACCAGCGCCCGGGCCGAGCCCAGCCACGGGGTCTCCACCGCGCCGCCGCCCGCCAGCACCACGACGGTGCGCGGGTTGACCGCGGCGACGGCCTCCAGCACCTCGACCTGCGCGGCGTGCAGCGCGAGCGTCGAGCGGTCCAGCCCCTCGGACTCGGCGATCTCGTCCAGCCCGAGGAACAGCAGGACGACGTCGGCGTCACGGGCGGTGGCGACGGCCTCGTCCCGGAGCGCGGCGTCCGGGGTGCCGTTGCGCCGGAAGCCGGGCGCGAACGCCGTCATCGTCAGGCCCGACTCGCCGATCACGTCGAGGACGGAGTCGAGCCGGGTGGGGTTCACGGCGGAGGAGCCGGAGCCCTGGTAGCGCGGGGTCCGGGCGAAGTCGCCGACCACCGCGACCCGGGCGCCCGGGGCCAGCGGCAGGATCGCCTCCTCGTTCTTCAGCAGCACCGCCGACCGCGCCGCGACCTCACGGGCCAGCGCGTGGTGCGCGACCGGGTCGACCGCCGGCGCCGTGCCGGGCTCCCGGGCCCCGGCGACCAGCGCGAGCACCTCGGCGGCGCGCGCGTCCAGGTCCGCCTCGGCCAGCCGGCCGGTGCGCACCGCGTCGACCAGCTGCCGGGCCGAGTCCAGGCCCGCGGCGGGCATCTCCAGCGTCCCGCCCGCGGCGGCCGCGGCGACGACGTCGTTCGAGCCGCCCCAGTCCGAGATCACCGCACCGTCGAAGCCCCACTCCTCCCGCAGCACCTGGGTGAGCAGGAACGGGTCCTCGTGGGCGTAGACCCCGTTGACCAGGTTGTAGGACGACATGACCGAGCGCGGCGCGGCCTCCCGCACCACGATCCCGAACGCCGTCAGGTAGATCTCCCGCAGCGTGCGCTCGTCGACCACGGAGTCCGACACCATGCGGCGCAGCTCCTGGGAGTTGACCGCGTAGTGCTTCGGGCACGCCGCCACGCCCTGGGACTGGATGCCCCGCACGTACCCGGCGGCCAGCTTCCCGGCCAGCAGCGGGTCCTCGGAGAAGTACTCGAAGCTGCGCCCGCCCAGCGGGGAGCGCTTGATGTTCAGGCCCGGGCCGAGCAGCACGTCCACGTCCTGCGCCGCGGCCTCGGCGCCCAGCGCCTGCCCGACCCGCTCGGCCAGCTCCACGTCCCAGGTGTTCGCCACGCCCGCCGCGGTCGGGAAGCACGTCGCCTGCTGCGAGGCCGCGATCCCCAGGTGGTCGGCCGCACCCAGCTGCTTGCGCACCCCGTGCGGGCCGTCCGCCAGCCACAGCGACCGCACCCCGTGACGCGGCAGGTCGTAGGTCTCCCACACGGTCTTGCCCGTCAGCAGGACGGCCTTCTCCAGCAGGTTGAGCTTCTCGCCCTCGAGCTGCACGGGTCTCTCCTCGGTTCCTGGTGGGCGACGTCGTCGTCCCTGACAGATCGCTCGCGCGCGGGCGGCGTCGACGCCGCCTGCACCAGAAGGCTGCCGCCGCCGGACGGCGTCGGTGGGCGCTGGTGCACGAATCGTCGTGGAGCGCGCATGTTTGGTCGCCGGGCGACCGGACGGCCCGCGCAGGGGGCCCACGGGATGCCCGCGGGCCCCCCGACGAGCCTCGCCGTCGAGCGGGTGGTGGTGGGCGCCCCCGTCGTGCTACTTCGCCGCGGTGACCGCGGGCTCGGCCGAGCCGGCGGTGGTGCCGGCGGCCGGGCGGTGGCGGAGCACCCGGCGCGTCACCAGGAAGATCCCGGCGAGCACCAGCAGCCCGAGCACCACGGAGCCGATGATCTGGAGGTAGACCCAGGTCGGCGGGGTGTACGCGACCGTGGCTCCCGGCGCCAGGCCGTTCATCGCGTTGGAGTTCGCGACCGTGAACAGGATGTTCTGGGTCGCGTTCCGGATGTCGCTGACCGCCTTCGCCGAGGAGGTGTCCGCGTAGGACTTCGACGGCTGGAAGGTCAGGGTGAGGTCCGTGCCCGCGCTGATCGCCTGGTTCGGGTTCATGTACGGGTACAGGTTGAAGTCCGTGATCGCGAAGCCCTCGAAGCCCCACTCCGTGCGCAGGACGTTCGTCATGAGCGCCTCGGAGCCACCGGCCCAGACCGAGCCGATCCGGTTGAACGAGCTCATCACCGCGGTCGAGCCGACCGTCGTCTGCGAGACCGTGCCGTCGGCGTCGGACAGGTAGGACACGTCCATCGTGATGCCCTTGACGGCCATCTCGAACGGCTTGAGGTAGAGCTCGCGGATCGTCTGCTCCGTGGCCCACGTCGCGATGCCGTTGTTGACCCGGTTGGTCTCCTGGTCGTTCAGCGCGAAGTGCTTGAGCGTCGTGTAGACGCCCTTCGTCGCCGCACCGTTGGAGACCGCGGTCATCATCGTGCCCGAGAGCAGCGGGTCCTCCGAGTAGTACTCGAAGTTGCGGCCCGCGAACGGCGAGCGGTGCAGGTTGGCCGCCGGGGCGTACCAGCCCTGGACGTTCTTGGCCAGCGCCTCGTTGCCGATCATCGCGCCCATCGCGTGGCCCAGGTCGACGTCCCAGGTCTGCGCGATGAGGAACTCCGACGGGTACGCCACGCCGTTGACCGACGCGTTGATGAAGGACGAGAACCCGGCCGGGCCGTCGAGCTCGGTGGTCGCCGGCTTGCCGATCGAGCCGATCGCGGGCGTCTGGTACGCGCCGTTGAGCAGCATGTCGGTCATCTCGCCGACCGTGAGCGAGTCCATGAGCTCGTCCCACTTCGGGTCGTCGACGGCCAGACCACGCAGGTCGATCAGCGACAGGTCGGTGTTCGCGCCGGTCGTGGGCATCTCGCTGTCGGACGCCGCCGCTGCTTCTTCAGTGTCCCAGGCCGCGAAGCCCGCGGCGACCGCGTCGTCCGCGACCAGCTGGTCGGCGGTCGGAGCCGTCGGGAAGGTGCCGGCGAAGTCCGCGCGGGACATCGACAGGATCTTGCCCTCGGTGGGCTCGGACACGAACTGCGCCGAGACGTCGTCGAACTGGTTGGTGACCTCGGCGGCGTCGCTCGCGCGGTGGTTCTCGCCGGAGTACACGACGTCGGAGTCGACCGTGTACTCGATCGGCTCGGTGCCCTCGGCGACCGTGTGCGAGTCGGTACGGACGGTCAGCTCGTAGTCGCCGGCCTCCAGCACGTACGCCGCAGCGTCGGCGTAGTCGTAGGACGCCATGTCCTCGACCGCGATCTCGATCGTCACGGACTCGCTCGCGCCCGGCTCGATCACGCCGGTCTTGTCGAAGCCGCCCAGGACGACCTCGGGCTTCTCGATGCCGCCCGGGGTGTACGGCGCGGAGTAGTAGAGCTCCACGACGTCCCGGCCCGCGACGGCGCCGGTGTTCGTGACCTCGACCGTGACGGCGATCGTGCCGTCCACCTCACCGGCCCGGGTGTCGGTGACCTCCCAGGCGAAGTCCGTGTAGGACAGGCCGTAGCCGAACGGGTAGACCACGGCGTCGTCGTAGTCGAGGAAGCCCTCGGCCGCGGCGGTCTCGTAGTACCGGTAGCCGATGTAGATGCCCTCGGCGTAGTTCACGAACGGCGCGTCCGTGGTGACGGTGGCGTTCGACGTCGCGGTCTCGACCGCGGACACCGGGTAGGACACCTCGAGGTTGTCGTAGACGAACCCGCCGAAGTTCACGAACGTGGGGTCGGCGGTGAAGTCCGCGGCCCAGACGTCGGCGGTGCGCCCGGACGGGTTCACGTCACCGGACAGGACGCCGCCCAGGGCGTTGAAGCCCGTGGCGCCCGGCGAGCCGGCCAGCAGGATCGCGTCGACGTCCGCGTCGTCCTGCAGCGGGCCCAGCTCCATCGTGGTGGAGGCGTTGACGACGACGACCACGGTCTCGAAGCTGGCCTTCGCGAGCGCGATCAGGTCCTTCTCGTCCTTGTTCAGCTCGAGCTGGTGCTGACCGGGCTCGGCGTTGTCGTCCCAGCCGGTCATGTCGGTGGCGAGGTCACCGCCCTCGCCGCCCGGGCGGCCGAGGTAGATGACGGCGGCGTCGGAGTAGTCCGCGAACGAGGCCGACTGGGCCTCGTAGCCGTCGACCGGCATCTCGCCGATGGTGTAGGAGGACGTCTCGGGGCTGTCCATCTCGATGTGCCCGCGCGGGTTCTCCGCCGCGAACGCCTCGATCGCCGTGTAGACGGCGTCGTTGACCTCGAAGCCCGCGTTCTCCAGACCCGCCCGCGCGTTCACCGCGGAGGTCGTGTCGACCGAGCCGGAGCCGGCCCCGCCGTAGACCGGGTCGGCCGCCGCGCGCCCGAGCATGGTGACCTTCGCGCCCGCGGCCAGGGGCAGCGCGGTCGCCTCGTTCTTCGCCAGGACGATGCCGGCGCCGGAGATCTCCTCGACGAGCGCCTTCGCCGCCTCGTCGACCTCCTCGATGCTGCCGAAGTCCGAGCTGTAGTACTCGGTGTCCCAGTCGGCCGACTCGGCCGAGTTGGTGAACTCGTACGTCCCGGAGCCGAACTGGGACGCGACCCAGCCGCCCGCGACGACCAGCGCCACGTTCGCGACGACCGCGATCACGGTCACCAGCGAGAGCACGGGCACCCAGATCCACAGGTACTTCTTGTTCGACATGCGCTTCTTCGTGCGCTCGGCGTTCTTCGCCCTGGCGTTCACTGCATTCCTCCTCGAGTGCGGCCGGCGATCAGGCTATGGGCGCGGCGCGGCGGGGCCACGGCGCTCGCACGATCGGTCGGTTCTGGGGCACGGACCGTCGCCGCCGAGGGCGTGCCCGTCGTCCGCCGGGGTACCCCGGAACCGGGCCGTCCGACGCGAGCGCCCGCCCACGGGGGTCGGGGCGGGTGCTCGCGTCGTCGGCCCGGCGCCGGGACGCCGGGACGGGACTACTCGGACTTCTCCGAGATGTTGCCGTCCTGGTCGATGACCCAGGTCTGGCCGGTGGCGGCCGAGTCGCCGTCGATCGTGAACTTGCCACCGTCGATGTTGACGGTGCCCTGGATCCGCGAGGCGGCGTCCGAGAAGGAGTAGGGCACCACGAGGAGGCCGTACTTCACGGTCGGGGACTGCACGTCGCTCGCGAGCATGATCTGGGCCCAGGAGTCGTCCTCGGCCAGCGCGTCGGCGACGGCGGTGCGGGCGTTCTCCAGGTCCTCGGCGATGTCGGACTCCGAGGCCGCCTGCTCCCCGGCGGTGGTCGAGCCGGAGTCGCTGTCGCTGCCGCAGGCGGTCAGGCCGAAGACGCCCGTGAGGGCGACCGCGAGCGAGATGCCGGTCGTCAGGGCCTTGTTTCGCTTCACTTCTGCTGTGCTCCTTGATGAGTGCTGGCCGCGGGCCCACCCCGCAGCCGGGTGCCCCGGTGGCCGACGGCTCGCGCCGCCGGCCACCGGGACGTCGGGTCAGTCCGTGATGGGACCCGCGTAGTTCAGGCCGAAGCCGAACAGGTAGGAGTTGCCCGCCGAGTCGACGTACGGCTCGGTGTCCTCCTGGACGTCCTCCAGCTGCTTCTCGACCGCGTCCATGGACGCCGGGAAGCCGATCGGGAGGCGGCCCTGCGGCTCGTTGAGGCCGATCGCGGTCTCGATGAGCGCCTGGTCGCTGACGCCGAAGCCCACGAGGATCGCGTCGGACTTCGCCTCGAACTCGGCCGGGACCGTCGGGTTCTTCGCCTTCAGGACCGTGATGACCGGGATGTCCTTGCCGGAGGCCTCGACGGCCGCCACGGCGCGGTCGAACGCGTCGATGTCCGCCTCGTTCGAGGTGCGTGACGTGTTGCCGAAGTAGGACCGGTTCTGCTGGGTGCCGTCCGCGAGGATGTCACCGGAGATCGAGACCTTGCGGACGTACTCGCCGTCCGCGGTGTACGGGCGGTACTGCAGCGACAGCGGGTACCAGGTGTCGGTCTCGGTGTCGTGGCCGGAGTTGGCGAACACCGCGCCGCTGTTCGGGCTGTCCATGCCGACCAGGACCAGGTCCACGTCGGTCAGGTCCGGAGCGGTGTAGGAGGTGACCTGGTCGTTCTCGTCCAGGACCGCCTCGTCGGTGACGACCTTCTCGAAGTACTGCTCGGCGATCTCGACCGTCAGGCCGGGGCCCTCCGTGTACTCGCCCGGACCGAACAGGCCGGCCTGGCCGGTGTCGAAGTTCCGCGGGATGTACACGGTCTTGTCGGCCCAGTCGCCCGCCTCGGCGGCGGCGATGGTGTCGGCGTCGTTCTTCAGCATGACGACCGAGTCGAGCTGGGCCTGGTAGCCGGCGTCCAGCTTGTCCTGGCTCGCGACGATCTCCTTCGAGGCGTCGAGGTCCAGGTAGGCGTTCTCGTACAGGCCCGGCTGGAACAGCATGTTGAGGATGCGCGTGCCCGACTCGGCGAAGCGGGTCGCGGCGTCGACGTCGTTCTCGCCGGCCTCAAAGCCTTCCTCCCACATGTCGTACGCCTCGAGCACCGGCTCGACCGCGTTGTTGCCGCCGAACATGTCGACGCCGTTCTGCAGGATCGCGTAGTGCCGCTCGGCGACCGTCAGGTCGTCGGCGCCCCAGGAGGTCCCGATGAACGCGTCGGGGTCGGTGTTGCCACCGGCCGTGACGCCCCAGTCGGTCACGACGACACCGGAGAAGTTCTCCCGCAGCAGGTCACCGCGGTACGAGTCGTACGCGGAGCCCATGCGGTCGCCGCCGCCGAGCGGCTGGCCGTCGGCGTCGAGCGCGATGGAGTAGGCGGTCATGACGGCCGCGGCGTCCATCGAGCCGAGGAAGACCTCGGCGTGCGAGTCGAAGTTGTCACCCGGGTACACGCCGTACTTGCCGGCCTCCGTGTGCGCCTCGCGACCGCCCTCACCCGGGCCGTCACCCGCCCAGTGCTTGATCATCGCGTTGACCGACTCGGAGCCCCAGCCGTTCTCGGCGCCCTCGGTGGTCTGGAAGCCCTCGACGTACGCCGTCGCCAGCTCGCTGGCCAGCTCGACGTTCTCGCCGAAGGTGCCGTCGACGCGCAGCCAGCGCGGCTCGGTCGCCAGGTCGATCTGCGGGGACAGGGCCGTCCCGATGCCCAGCGCGCGGTACTCGGCCGAGACCATCGACGCGAAGGTGCTCATCGTCTCGGTGCTGAACGTCGCCGCGAGGCCCAGGTTGGAGGGCCAGCGCGAGATGTCGCCGGACGCGTTGTAGTTGCCGCCGCTCTCCGCGGTGGACCGCGGGTCGGAGGAGAAGTTCACCGGCACGTACGGCTCGTCGTCGGACGCCAGCGACTCGGCGAAGGCCTGGAGCTGGTTCGACCAGGTGACGTTCGCGTCGACGTCGTTCGGGCCCGCGTTGAGCACGTTCCGCAGGCGGGAGTCGGTCATGTACTCCTTCTGCGCGTCCGTGATGCCGTCGGCGGGCGACCGCTCGTGCGAGGAGAACAGCATCAGACCGGCGATCTGCTCCTTGGACAGCTGCGAGGCGAGGTCCGCGGCGCGGTCCTCGGACGCGACCCGCCAGTCCTCCCACGTGTCCAGCTCGCCGTTGCCGTTCATGTCCTTGAACGCGTACTCGGCGCCGTCGATCTCCTCGGTGAGGAGCTCCACGCCGGAGTCCGTGCCGTAGGACAGCACCGGGCCGTCGCCCGGGTTGGTGACGACCGTGAAGGTCGTCTTGCCGTCCGTGACCTCGCGGGTGGTGAAGGCGTCGCCGGCCGAGGTGTCCTCGTCCGAGCTGCTGGGGGAGCACGCCGTGAGGGCGAACAGGGAGAGCCCTGCGACGACCGCCGCTCCCTTGACGTATGCCGTTCTCGTTGTCTTCATCGACCTTCCCTTGTCGTCTGGCGGCCCTGCTCGCGCCCCGCCTGCACCACGCCGTCGATGGGTGGGCCTACGGCACGTGCGCGACACAGCGCACAAGAAGCGAACCGATCGCGGCTGGGGACGTCCTGGTCCCGGTACCGCGTCCCCGACGTTAGGAGTGCGATCACCGACCGATCGGTCCGGGTGCAAAGACGGTCACTTTGGGTCCACGAACAGTTGGCGAGGTCACAGACCGGTCACGACGAGGTCACAGCGGTCGGGGCTCGTCGTGATCTCGGGGACCCGCAGGGGCACCGTCCGCA
>DAMBCY010000040.1:0-16997 GCA_032056255.1 Cellulomonas sp.
TGTTCGGAGCCGCCGGTCTGCAGCGTCACGCCGTGGCGGCGGTGCAGCTCCAGGTAGTCCATGCCCTGCAGGATCTGGTAGCTGAACTCGGTGAACGAGATGCCCTGGTCGGAGCTCAGCCGGCGGGCGACGGTGTCCTTGGCGAGCATCGTGCCGAGCCGGTAGTGCTTGCCGACGTCCCGCAGGAAGTCGATGGCCGACAGGGGTGCGGTCCAGTCGAGGTTGTTCACCATCGTCGCCGCGTTCTCGCCGTCGAACCGCAGCAGCGGCGCGATCTGCCGGCGGATGCGCTCCACCCAGCCGGCGACGACCTCCGGCGCGTTGAGCGTGCGCTCCCCCGCCATCTTCGGGTCCCCGATCAGGCCGGTGGCGCCGCCCACGAGCGCGACGGGCCGGTGCCCGGCGTCCTGGAGCCGGCGGACGGTGAGGATCTGCACGAGGTTGCCGATGTGCAGGCTCGGCGCGGTCGGGTCGAACCCGCAGTAGAGGGTGACCGGCCCGGCGTCGAGCGCCGCGCGCAGCGCGTCGGGGTCGGTGGTCTGCGAGACGAGCCCGCGCCAGGCGAGCTCGTCGAGGATGTGGGTCACGTCGTTCTCCAGAGGTGCAGCAGCGGAAGCCGGGTGGCGCGGCTCGGCGCCGCGCGGTCGGCGCGTGGGGTCATGCCGGCGTCGCCCCGCTCCGCGGGCTGCTTCCCGACGCCGGCCGGCGATACGCCGGACGGAACGCGGACACGGTCGGCTCCCCGGTCAGCCAGAACCGCCAGGGGAAGCGCGCGGGGTCGGCCCCGGCACCGCCGACGCCGACCCGGGGGCCGGAGGCGTGCGCCGGGACGACGGCGTCGGGGTCGCGGTGCAGCACCAGCGCGCCGCCGTGCTCGGTCAGGTCGGCCCCGTTGGCCGCGATGTCGAGCCCGACGGCGACGGCGAGCCGGGCGGGACCGCGGGCGATCTGCCGGTCGGTCTCGACCACGCCCGCGCGCGCACGCCGATCCCGCGCGAGGTCGACGCCGTCGACGACCTCCCCGGCCCGCAGCAGCACGGCGGACGCCTCCCCGGCGGGGGCGGTCACGACGTTGAGGCAGTGGTGCAGGCCGAGGTGCCGGTACACGTACAGCCGGCCGGGCTCGGCGAACATCGCGCCGTTGCGCGCGGTGCGACCGCGGAACGCGTGCGACCCGGGGTCGTCGGCGGCGCCGTACGCCTCGACCTCGGTGATCCGGACGGTGACGTCGCCCTCGGGCGAGCGCACGGTGAGGTGCGCGCCCAGCAGGTCGACCGCGACCGCGAGCACCGGGCGGGTGTACCAGACGCGTGCGGGGACGACGCCGACGCCTGCCGGCGCTGCGCCCGTCCCCACCTCGCTCACCGGGCCATCCTGCCCCATGCGTCCACCCGGACGTCGGCCCGTCCACGCGTGCCCTCGCGCGCGTAGTGCGCGGACTCGTCCGCCATCCACCGTTCCCAGCGGTCCCGGGCGCCGGCGCCGTCGCGCTCCAGACCCCGGGCCAGCCGGGTGCGGTCGTCGGCCTCGACCCAGACGAGCAGCCCGGTGTCCCGCGCCCCGTCGCGCCGGCCGGACCCGCAGCCCTCGAGGACCAGGACGTCCGCGACGGGCACGTCGACCCAGTCGGCGAACCGGCCCTCGACCCAGTCGTACCGCTGGAACCGGCCGGGCAGCCCGCGCCGGAGCGGCTCGAGGACCTGGGCGACGAGCCGCGGCCACAGGTCCCCGTCCAGCCCGGACCAGCCGGCGTAGAGGTCGTCGAGGTGCACCACCCACGCCGAGGCGCCGGCGGCCGCGCACCCCGCCGCCAGCGCCCCGGCGAGCGTCGTCTTGCCGGACCCGGCGGGACCGTCGACGGCCACCAGCCGCACGCGGCCGAGGCGCGGTGGCCGGGACAGCAGCAGGGGCACGAGGACGCCGGCGGCTCCCTCGTCCCCGTGCCCGACGGCCCCGGTCACGCCCCCGCGACCCACCCGCGCAGCTCCGTCGCCCGGGCCCGCGCCCGGCACAGCTGCTCGGCCACCCGCACCGGCGCGGTCCCGCCGTGCGCCGACCGCGAGGACACCGATCCCTCGACGGACAGCACGGAGCGCACGTCCGGTGTGAGGTGCGGGGAGACGGCCAGAAGCTCGTCGTCGGTCAGGTCCCAGAGCTCGACCGGCGGCTCGTGCTCCTCGCACGCCCGCACGCACGCGCCGGCGACCTCGTGCGCGACCCGGAACGGCACGCCCTCGCGCACCAGCCACTCGGCGACGTCGGTCGCGAGCGAGAAGCCCTGCGGCGCGAGCGCGGCCATCCGCTCGGTGTCGAACCGCAGCGTGGCGACCATCCCGGCGAACGCGGGCAGCAGGACCGTGAGGGTGTCGACCTGGTCGAACACCGGCTCCTTGTCCTCCTGCAGGTCGCGGTTGTAGGCGAGCGGCAGGCCCTTGAGCGTCGTCAGCAGCCCGGTGAGCGCGCCGACCAGCCGGCCGGTCTTGCCGCGCGCGAGCTCGGCGACGTCCGGGTTCTTCTTCTGCGGCATGATGCTCGACCCGGTCGAGTAGGCGTCGTCCAGGCGGACGAAGCCGAACTCGTGGGTCGACCAGAGCACGACCTCCTCGGCGATCCGGGACAGGTCGACGCCGAGCATCGCGGACACCCAGGCGAACTCGGCCACGACGTCGCGCGAGGCGGTGCCGTCGATCGAGTTCTCGACGGGACCGTCGAAGCCCAGCTCGGCCGCGACGGCCGCCGGGTCGAGGCCCAGCGAGGACCCCGCGAGGGCGCCCGACCCGTACGGCGACACCGCGGCGCGGCGGTCCCAGTCGACGTACCGCTCGACGTCGCGCAGCAGCGGCCACGCGTGCGCCAGCAGGTGGTGCGCGAGCAGCACCGGCTGGGCGTGCTGCAGGTGCGTCCGGCCCGGCATCACGGCGTCGCCGGCCGTGGAGGCCTGCGCGACCAGCGCGTCGACGACGTCGAGCGTCAGCCCGGCCACCTCCCGGGCGGAGGACCGCAGGTACATCCGCACCAGCGTCGCGATCTGGTCGTTGCGCGACCGGCCGGCGCGCAGCCGCCCGCCGAGGTCGGCCCCGGCGCGCTCGATCAGCCCGCGCTCGAGCGCCCCGTGCACGTCCTCGTCGGACTCGGCCGCGACGAACGCCCCGGACTCGACGTCGGCGAGCAGCCGGTCGAGCGCGTCGAGCATCCCGGCCAGGGCCGCGTCGTCGAGCAGCCCGGCCGCGTGCAGCACCCGGGCGTGCGCCTTCGACCCGGCGATGTCCTGGGGGGCGAGCCGCCAGTCGAAGTGCGTGGACCTGGAAAGCGCAGCGAGCGCTTCAGAAGGTCCCCCGGCGAACCGGCCGCCCCAGAGGGCCCCGGCCTGCTCAGGCACCGATGCCGCCCTGCGTGCCGAGGTCCTCGGCGTTGCCGAACTTCACGTCGCGCGCGGCGGCGAGCTTGGACGACAGGCCGTAGATCTCGATGAACCCGCGGGCCGCGGACTGGTCGAACGAGTCGCCCGAGTCGTAGGTCGCGAGGTTGAAGTCGTACAGGCTCGACTCCGAGCGCCGCCCGGTGACCGTCGCGCGGCCGCCGTGCAGCACCATGCGGATCTCGCCGGAGACGTACCGCTGGGTGTCGTCGATGAAGGTGTCCAGGGACTTCTTCAGCGGGGAGAACCACTGGCCGTCGTAGACCAGCTCGGTCCAGCGCTGCTCGACCTGGCGCTTGAACCGGGCCTGCTCGCGCTCGACGGTGACGTTCTCCAGCTCCTGGTGCGCGGCGATCAGGGCCATGGCTCCCGGCGCCTCGTAGACCTCGCGGGACTTGATGCCCACCAGGCGGTCCTCGACGATGTCGATCCGCCCGACGCCCTGGGCGCCCGCGCGGCGGTTCATCTCCTGGATCGCCTGCAGCGGGGTGACCGGCACGCCGTCCAGCGCGACCGGGACGCCCCGGTCGAACGTGATGACGACCTCGTCGGCGACCGGCGGGAACGTGGGGTCGTCGGTGTAGGTGTAGACGTCCTTGGTCGGCTCGTTCCAGATGTCCTCGAGGAAGCCGGTCTCGACGGCCCGGCCCCAGACGTTCTGGTCGATCGAGAACGGGTTGTGCTTGGTGGTGGCGATCGGGAGCTTCTTGCGCTCGGCGAACTCGATGGCCTTGTCCCGGGTCAGCGCGAGGTCGCGGACCGGCGCGAGGCACTTGAGGTCCGGGGCGAGCGAGGTGATGCCGACCTCGAACCGCACCTGGTCGTTGCCCTTGCCGGTGCAGCCGTGCGCGACCGTGGTGGCGCCGAACTGGCGGGCCGCGCGGACCAGGTGCTTGACGATCACCGGCCGGGACACGGCGGACACCAGCGGGTACTTGTCGAGGTACAGGCCGTTCGCGCGCAGCGCGGGCATGCAGTACTCGGACGCGAACTCGTCGCGGGCGTCGGCCACGTAGGCCTCGACGGCGCCGCAGTCGAGGGCCCGCTGCCGGATGACCTCGAGGTCCTCGCCGCCCTGGCCGACGTCGACCGCCACGGCGATCACCTCGGCGCCGGTCGCCTCGGCGATCCAGCCGATGCCCACGGAGGTGTCCAGTCCGCCCGAGTAGGCGAGGACGACGCGCTCAGTCATGTGTCTTCTCTTTCGTGTCTCGTGGAGCAGGAGTCGGGGGTGCGTCGCGGCTCAGCCGGTCTGCGCGAGCTCGAGGAACCGGGCGGCGATCGCGGGGCCCTCGGGGCCGTCGACGCCCTCGCGGGCGATGACGAGGACGGTGTCGTCGCCCGCGATCGTGCCGAGCACGCCGGGCAGGACGGAGTGGTCGATCGCCGAGGCGAGGAACTGCGCCGCGCCGGGCGGGGTGCGGAGCACGACCAGGCTGCCGGACGCCTCGGCGGTGACCAGCAGCTCGGAGCAGAGGCGTGCCAGCCGGACCGCCAGCGCCTCCGCGTCCGAGACCGGGGCAGGGCTGCGGTCGCCGCCCTCCCCCGGCACCGCGTAGGCGAGCGCGCCGACGGGGGTGCGGATCTTGACGGCGCGCAGCTCGACGAGGTCCCGGGACAGCGTGGCCTGGGTGACCGTGACGCCCTGGTGCGCGAGCAGGTCGGCGAGCTCGGACTGCGAGTGCACCGACTGGCGGGACAGCACGTCCCGGATCAGCGCGTGCCGGGCGGCCTTGGTCGCCGGGATCCGACCGGTGGAGGTGCCGGCCTCCTCCTCGGCGGTCACGGCGTGCGCTCCAGCAGCCAGGTCAGCAGCGCCTTCTGCGCGTGCAGCCGGTTCTCCGCCTCGTCCCACACGACGGACTGCGGGCCGTCGAGCACCTCGGCGGTGATCTCCTTGCCGCGGTACGCCGGCAGGCAGTGCAGCACCAGCGCACCGGGGGCGGCGAGCGCGAGGGCGGCGGCGTCCAGCCGGAACGGCACGAACGGCCGCTCGCGCTCGGCGGCCTCGGCCTCCTGGCCCATCGAGACCCAGGTGTCGGTGGCGACGGCGTCCGCGCCCGCGACGGCCGCGGCCAGGTCGTCGGTCACCCGCACCGAGCCCCCCGTCCCCGCCGCGATCCGCTCGGCGGCCGCGAGCACCTCGGGTGCCGGCCGGTAGGCGGCCGGGGTCGCGATGCGGACGTGCAGCCCCGCCGTCGCGCCGCCGAGCAGGTAGGACTGCGCCATGTTGTTGGAGCCGTCGCCGCTGTACGCGAACGTCAGCCCGGGCAGCGCGCCGACGCCGCCCCCGTGCTGGGCGAGCGTGAGCAGGTCGGCGAGGACCTGGCAGGGGTGGAAGTCGTCGGTCAGCGCGTTGACCACCGGGACCCCGGCGTGCGCAGCCATCTGCTCGATGCGCTCCTGTGCGTGGGTGCGCCACACGACGGCGGCCACCTGGCGGCCGAGCACGCGGGCGGTGTCGGCCACCGACTCCCGCACGCCGATCTGGGCGAGCTTGCCGTCGACGGCGAGGGGGTAGCCGCCGAGCTCGGCGACGCCGGCCGTGAACGACACCTGGGTGCGCAGGGTGGGCTTGTCGAAGATGATCGCGACGGCGCGCGGGCCGGCGAGCGGCTGCCGGGCGAACCGGTCGGCGCGCAGCGCGAGCCCGAGCTCGAGGACCTCCGCCTGCTCGGCGGGCGTCAGGTCGTCGTCGCGGAGGAAGTGCCGCAGGGCGGGCGGGGTGGTCACTCGCCGGTCTCCTGTCCGAGGTCGTGCGGGAGTGCCGCGAGGAGGTGGGTGAACGTCGCCGCCTGCTCCCGGGTGAGCACGTACGGCGGTGCGAGGCGGATCGTGTCCGGCGTGCACGGGTTCACCACGAACCCGGCGTCCAGCGCCCGCGCCACGACGTCCGCGGCGACCGGCGCGGTCAGCGAGACCGCGATGAGCAGCCCCTCCCCGCGGACCTCCCGCACCAGCGGGTGCCCGAGCGCGGTGATCTCCGCGCGCCACCAGGTGCCCAGGTCGGCCACGTGCGCGAGCAGGCCGTCGCGCTCGATCACGCCGATGGTGGCGAGCGCGGCGGCCGACGCCACCGGGTTCCCGCCGAACGTCGTGCCGTGCTGGCCGCGACCGAGCAGCGTGGCGGCCCGCTCCCCGTACGCGACGACCGCACCGACCGGGAACCCGCCGCCGAGCCCCTTGGCCAGGGTGACGACGTCGGGACGGATGCCGCCGCCGAGGTGCGGGTGCTGGTGCGCCAGCCAGGTGCCGGTGCGGCCCATGCCGGTCTGCACCTCGTCCAGCACGAGCAGCGCGCCGTGCGCGGCGGTGAGCTCGCGGGCACGGACCAGGTAGCCGGGCGGCAGCGGGCGGACGCCGGCCTCGCCCTGGATCGGCTCGAGGAACAGCGCGGCGACCCGGTCGCCGTCGTCGCCCGCGAACGCCGCCTCCAGCGCCGCGGTGTCCCCGAACGGCAGGAACTCGACCCCGCCGGGCAGCGGCTCGAACGGCTCGCGGTACGCGGCCTTCGACGTCAGCGCGAGCGCACCCATCGACCGGCCGTGGAACGCGCCCTCGAGCGCGAGGACCCGCGTGCGGTGTCCGCCGTCGCTGTTGCGCCGCGCCATCTTGAACGCCGCCTCGTTCGCCTCGGTGCCGGAGTTCGTGAGGAACACCCGCGAGCCCTCCGGGGCATCCGCGACGGCGAGCAGCCGCTCGGCGAGCGCGATCTGGGTCGGGCTGGCGAAGAAGTTCGAGACGTGCCCGAGCGTGCCGAGCTGCGCCGAGATCGCCGCGGTCAGCGTCGGGTGCGCGTGCCCCAGGGAGTTCACCGCGATCCCGCCGAGCAGGTCGAGGTAGCGCGTGCCGTCGGCGTCCCACACGTACGGGCCCTCGCCGCGGACCAGCACGCGCTGCGGGGCGCCGAACGTGTCCATCAGCGCGCGGCCGTACCGCTGGGTCCAGTGCGCGACGGAGTCGGTCCCGGCGAGCGCCGAGACCTCGGGGGGCGTCAGGTCGGTCACTCAGCTCACCTCGGGGTGCTGGGAGTGCTGCGGGTGGATCGGGGTGCCCGGCACGACCACCTGCGGGATCGGGGCGGTGAACGGCGACGGGACCGGCTCGTCGTCGGGCAGCACCATGGTGCCGATGCCGTCGGAGGTGAACACCTCGACCAGGATCGAGTGCGCCTGGCGGCCGTCGATGACGTGCGCGCGGCCGACGCCGCCCTGCACCGCCCGCCAGCAGGCCTCCATCTTCGGGCGCATGCCGGAGTCGAGCGTCGGCAGCAGGTCCGCCAGCGCGCCGGCGCGGATCCGCCGGGCCAGCGACGAGCGGTCCGGCCACGACGTGTAGAGGCCCTCGACGTCGGTGAGCACGACGAGCTTGCGGGCGCCGAGCGCGACGGCCAGCGCCGCCGCGGCGGTGTCGGCGTTGACGTTGAGCACCTGCGTCGGGTCGTCGATGTCGGGCGCCACGGTCGACACGACGGGGATGCGGCCCGCGTCCAGCAGGTCGTGCACGGCGCCGGGGTTGACCTCGACGACGTCGCCGACCTGGCCCACGTCGACCTGCCGGCCGTCGACCGTCGCGGTGCGCCGGCGGGCCTGGAGCAGGCCGCCGTCCTCGCCGGACAGGCCGACCGCGTACGGGCCGTGCGCGTTGAGCAGCCCGACCAGCTCCCGGGACACCTGGCCGGTCAGGACCATGCGGACGACGTCCATGGCCTCGGGCGTGGTGACCCGCAGGCCGCCGCGGAACTCCGACTCGATGCCGAGCCGGTCGAGCATCGCGTTGATCTGCGGGCCGCCGCCGTGCACGACGACCGGCCGCAGGCCGACCTGGCGCAGGAACACCATGTCCTGCGCGAACGCGCGCTTGAGGTCGTCGTCGACCATCGCGTTGCCGCCGTACTTCACGACGACGAGCGCGCCGGCGAACCGCTGCAGCCAGGGCAGCGCCTCGATCAGCACCTCGGCCTTCTGGTCGGCGCGCAGGTCGGTGCGGGTGTCGAACGCCCAGTCCTGCGGGGCGGGGGTCTGGTGGCTCATGTGGAGTACGCGCTGTTCTCGTGGACGTAGTCGTGGGTGAGGTCGTTGGTCCAGACGGTCGCGACCGCGTCGCCGGCGTGCAGGTCGACGTCGACGCGCACCTCGCGGGCCGCCGCCAGGTCGACGCCCTCGCGCGGGTCGCCGACGCCACCGGCGCGGCACACCTGCACGCCGTTGATCGACACGTCGAGGCTCGTGGCGTCGTACGGGGCGACGTCCTCCGGCACGGTGCCGACGGCGGCGAGGACGCGGCCCCAGTTGGGGTCGTTGCCGAACACGGCGGCCTTGAACAGGTTCGACCGGGTCACCGCCCGGGCGACCGCGACGGCGGCGTCCTCGGTGGTGGCGCCGCGGACGGTCACGGCGATGTCGTGCGACGCCCCCTCGGCGTCGCCGACGAGCTGCCGCGCGAGGTCGGCGGCCACCGCCCGCACCGCGGCGGCGAACGCGTCCGCGTCGGGGGTGACGCCGCTCGCCCCGGAGGCCAGCAGCAGCACGGTGTCGTTGGTCGACATGCAGCCGTCGGAGTCGACGCGGTCGAACGTGGTGCGGGCCGCGCCCCGCAGCGCGGCGTCCGCCTGCCCGGCGGTCACCACGGCGTCCGTGGTCAGCACGACGAGCATCGTCGCCAGGCCGGGGGCGAGCATCCCCGCACCCTTGGCCATCCCGCCCACCGTCCAGCCGTCACCCGCGGCGACGGCGGTCTTGGCGACGGTGTCGGTGGTCATGATCGCGGTCGCGGCGGCCAGGCCCGCGTCCGGGGCCAGCGTCGCCGCGGCGGCGTCGACACCGGCCAGCAGCAGGTCCATCGGCAGCCGCTCCCCGATCAGGCCGGTCGAGCACACCAGGACGTCGCCCGCGGACGTGCCCAGCACCTCGGCGGCGTGCTCGGCCGTGCGGTGCGTGTCCCCGAAGCCCTCGGGGCCGGTGCACGCGTTCGCACCGCCGGAGTTCAGCACCACGGCCGACGCGATGCCGTCCGACACGGCCTGGCGGGACCAGGTCACCGGCGCGGCGACCACGCGGTTCGAGGTGAACACGCCCGCGGCGACCTGGAGCGGTCCGTCGTTGACGACGAGCGCGAGGTCCGGCCGCCCGCTGGCCTTGAGGCCCGCGGTGACGCCCGCGGCGCGGAAGCCGGCGGGCGCGGTGACGCCCTGCGTCGGGTCGGGCGGTGTCGGGTCGGTCACGGGGCGACTCCCTCGGTGGTGAGGCCGGTGCGCTCGGGCAGGCCGAGCGCGAGGTTGAGCGACTGCACCGCGGCGCCCGCGGTGCCCTTGACGAGGTTGTCCAGCGCGCACACCGCGACGACCCGCCCGGCGGCCTCGTCGACCGTCACCTGGACCAGGGCGGTGTTCGCGCCCGTCGTCGCGCCGGAGACCGGCCACTCCCCCTCGGGGAGCAGCTCCACGAAGGGCTCGCCCGCGTAGGCGGCCTGCCACGCGGCCCGGACCTCGCCGGTGTCGGCCCCCGGTGCCAGGGGCGCGGTGACGGTCGCGAGGATGCCGCGGGACATCGGGACCAGGACGGGCGTGAACGACAGCCGGACCGTGCCGGCACCGGCGACGGCGAGGTTCTGCGCGATCTCCGGCACGTGCCGGTGCGTGCCCCCGACCGCGTACGGCTGCGCCGAGCCGAGGGCCTCCGAGGCCAGCAGGTGCGGCTTCAGCGTGCGCCCCGCGCCGGAGTAGCCGACGGCGAGCACCGCGACCACGTCGGCCGGGTCCACGACGCCCGCCGCGACTCCCGGCTGCAGGGCGAGGGTCACGGCGGTGACGTTGCACCCGGGCACCGCGATCCGGCGGGCCTGCGCCAGGGCGTCCCGCTGGGCGCCCGGCGTGGTCTCCCCGGCGTGCAGCAGCTCGGGCATGCCGTAGGGCCAGGTGCCCGCGTGCTCCGTGCCGTAGAACCGCCGCCACGCGGCCGCGTCGGTCAGCCGGTGGTCCGCGCCGAGGTCGACGACGACGGCCGGGTCGCCCCGGTCCGCGAGCGCCGCGGCGATCTCCCCGCTCGCGCCGTGCGGCAGCGCGAGCACGACGACGTCGTGCCCGGCGAGCTCGTCGACCGAGGTGGGGGCGAGCACGCGGTCCGCGAGCGCGCGCAGGTGCGGCTGGTGCGCCCCGAGCCGGGTGCCGGCGTTGGCGTGCGCGGTCAGCGCGCCGATCTCGGCCTCGGGGTGGCCGAGCAGGAGCCGCAGGGTCTCGCCGCCGGCGTACCCGGAGGCGCCTGCGACGGCGACGGAGAAGGACATGTGCATGACAATACATCCCCGTGCACGATGATTCATCCACCCTCGCTCCCCCAGGTGACCGGGTGGGGGCCCGGGCGGAATGACTCGGCCGCGCGGGTCGTTGCAGGTCGCATGCACGCGATCCTGGCCACGGAGCCCGGCGGGCCCGACGTCCTCGCCCCCGACGAGATCCCCGACCCGCTGCACGGCCCGCGCGACCTGCTGGTGCGGGTCAGCGCCGCCGGGGTCAACTTCATCGACGTCTACCAGCGCAACGGCACCTACGCGATGCCGTTCCCGCACGTCCCGGGTTCCGAGGGCGCGGGCGTCGTCGAGGCGGTCGGGCACGCGGTCCGCGACTTCGCGGTCGGGGACCTCGTCGCCTGGGCGTCCGCGCCGTCCTCGTACGCCGAGCTCGTCGTCGTGCCCGAGGTGGTCGCGCTGCGCGTGCCGGACGGGGTGAGCGACGAGATCGCCGCCGCCCTGCCGCTGCAGGGCATGACCGCGCACTACCTGGTGACGTCCACCTTCCCGGTCGAGGCCGGTCAGGACGTGCTGGTGCACGCGGGTGCCGGGGGCGTCGGGCTGCTGCTCACCCAGCTGGCGGTCGCGCGCGGCGCCCGCGTGATCACGACCGTCGGCTCCGCAAAGAAGGAGGCGCTGTCCCGCGCGGCCGGGGCCGCCGACGTCATCCGCTACACCGAGCTCGGCGACCTGACCGACGAGCTGCCGGCGCTGGTCCGGGACCTCACCGGCGGCCGCGGCGTGCACACCGTGTTCGACGGCGTCGGACGGTCCACGTTCGACGCCTCCCTGGCGTCCCTGCGCCGGCGCGGCGGGCTGGCCCTGTTCGGCGCCTCCTCCGGCCCCGTGCCGCCCGTCGACCCGCAGCGGCTGAACGCCGCGGGCTCCCTGTTCCTCACCAGGCCGACCCTCGGCCACCACGTCGCCACCCGCGAGGAGCTGACCTGGCGCGCCGGCGAGCTGTTCGACGCCGTGGCCGCCGGCACGCTCGACGTGCGGATCGGCGCGACGTTCCCCCTGAGCGAGGCCGAGGAGGCGCACCGCGCCCTCGAGGGCCGCGCCACCACCGGAAAGGTGCTCCTGACCGCATGAGAGACCTGCACGTCGAGATCTGGTCCGACATCGCCTGCCCCTGGTGCTACATCGGCAAGCGCCGGTTCGCCGAGGCGCTCGGCGCGTTCGAGCACCGCGACCACGTCCGCGTCACCTGGCGCTCGTTCGAGCTGCAGCCCGACGCGGAGCCGTCGTCGGCGCACCCCGGGCAGACCGAGGCCGCGATGCTGGCCGAGCGCAAGGGGATGCCGCTGGACCAGGTCCGGCAGATGTTCGCCCAGGTGACCTCGGTCGCCGCGTCCGTCGGCCTGGCCTACGACTTCGACACCGTGGTCCCGGCGAACACCTTCGACGCGCACCGCCTGGTGCACGTCGCGGGCGAGCTCGGTGGTGCGGACGCGGCCGCCGACGTCGTGGAGCGGCTGATGAGCGCGCACTTCGAGCACGGGCGCGTGGTGGACGACCCCGAGGTGCTGGTGGCGATCGCCGCCGAGGCCGGGCTGGACGCCGGGCCGGTGCGGGCCGCGCTGGCCTCCGACGCCGGTGCGGGCGCGGTGCGCGCGGACGAGGCGGAGGCCGCCGCGCTGGGGATCCAGGGCGTGCCGTTCTTCGTCGCCGACCGCCGCCTGGGCCTCTCCGGCGCCCAGCCGGCCGAGGTCTTCACCCAGCTGCTCACCCAGGCGTGGGCGGACGCGAACCCCCCGCTGGCGATCCCCACGATCGCCGGCGCCGCCGACGCGGAGGCCTGCGGCCCCACCGGCTGCTGACAGGCCCGCCGGGCGGCGGGCGGCGAGGGAGGGTCGCGGCGGCCGGCGGAGGGGTGCCCGGAGACCACCGTGGGCGCTCCGACACCTCCCTGGGCGCGCCGGTGGCACCGAGAACGGGCAGCGGCGGACCGTGACCGTCACCGGGGCGCTCGTGCTGGGCGCGACCGCGTCCGGGTTCCGGGGCACGAACGTCGCCGTGTACTGGTGCGGGCCGACCGGGGCGGTGCGCGGGACGGTGCCGAGCGCGATGCCGAGCACCACCGGCGAGCGCCCGACCACCCGGTCGCCCTCGCGGAACTCGACCGTCCCGGTCGGGAACCACGTCCCCTCGACCTGCACCCGGGCCAGCAGCACCGTCGGCAGCCAGGTGCCGTACGGCTGCGTGGACCGCGTCGCGGACAGCGACGTGGTGGAGGCCGCCAGCACCGGGCCCTGCGGCTCGGCCACCGTGAGCGGCAGCGTCACCGTCGTCCCGCTGGGCGCGACGACCAGGGTGAGCACGTGCGCGCCCGCCGTCGTCGCCGGGACGGTCACGGCCACCTGCGCCGCACCCGCCGTCACCGTCGCCGAGCCGATCGAGGAGCCGTCGAGCTGCACGTCGATCGCGGTGTTCTCCGGCGAGCCCAGGCTGGTGAGGTTCAGCCCGGTGACGTCGAACGCCAGCTCCTCGCCCGCCGTGACCTGCTCCGGCAGGGCCGGGACGCCGACCGCGCGCTCGTCGAACTCCGGCGTCAGCCCGGGGTTCGCCTCGAGGTAGGCGATCCACGCGTCCCGGTCGATGAGCCCGGAGTCGGTGGTGCCGGTGCCCTCGGCGAGCACCCGGAAGTTGTCCCCGCCCTGCGCCAGGAAGGAGAACGTGCCGATCCGGTACTCCGCCGCCTCGTCCAACGGCTCGCCGTCGACCGTCACCGACGTGACCCGCGACCCGAGCGGCTGCGACTCGTCGTAGGTGTACGAGACGTTGTCCGACAGCCCCAGCTGCAGGTACGGGCGGCTCGGGATCGTGCCGTCCGCGTTGGTCTGCCACTGCTGCTCGAGCATCGTCACGACCTGCTCGCCCGTCAGCGTCGTGGTCCAGAGGTTGTTCACGAACGGCAGGACCGCGTTGGCCTCGGCGTAGGTGATCGTGCCGTCGGGCGCGTAGAGCAGCTCCGCCCGCAGGCCGCCGGGGTTGACGACGCCGATCTGCGCGCCGCCCCGCTCGTCGGAGGCCAGGGTCTCCAGCAGCGCGTCGGCCACCAGGTTGCCCAGCGTGGACTCCTTCGACCGGTCGTCGCGCGTGCCACCGGTGTAGACGCCGCCGGTGTAGGCCCCGCCGGCGAAGGCCGTCGTGATGTCGGCGGTCACCGAGCCCTTGGGCTGGTTGCCGATGACCGCGGCCTCGGCGAGCGCCGCGTCGACGATCGTCTTGACCTCCGCGACCCGGGGGTACTGCGCCACGAGGGCGGCGTCGAGCTGGGCCTGCGTCTGGCCCGTCGCCGGGGCGAGGCGGGCGACGTTCTCGGCGGTCAGCGCCGAGACGGCGTCGGTGGCCGGGTCGTAGGTCAGCGTGACCCTGCCGATGTTCTCGCCGTAGGAGCCGGTCTGGACGATCGGGCGGGTCCACTCCCCGGTGGTGTCGGGCGCCGCAGGGCCGTACCAGGCGTACTGCTTGTGGGTGTGCCCGGTGAAGATCACGTCCACGTCGGCGGAGGTCAGGGTCGCGATCTCGGAGAAGGCCCCGCCCGCGGCGATCTCCTCCTCCAGCGTCGCGCCGTCGGGCGTCCCGGCGCCCGCACCCTCGTGGTACTCGGCCACCAGCACGTCGGCCTCGCCGTTGGACTCGTCGCCGTCGGACAGCTGGGCGGCCACCCGGTTCACGGCCTCGACGGGGTCGCCGAAGTCGAGGTCGGCGATGCCGCCGGGGGTGACGAGCGTCGGGGTCTCCTGCGTGACGACGCCGATGACGCCGACGGTCACGCCGCCGGCCTGCACCAGCGCGTACTCGTCCAGCGCGGGGTCCTCGGTGCCCTTGTCGTAGACGTTCGCGCCCAGGTACGGCCACGCGGCGTTGCCGCCGCCCGCGACCACCCGGTCGACCAGGTCGGCGTAGCCGCGGTCGAACTCGTGGTTGCCGACCGCCGAGGCGGCCAGGTCGAGCGCGTTCAGCACGTCGATCGTCGGCTGGTCCTCCGCGACGGCGGACGCGAACAGCGACGCGCCGATGTTGTCGCCGGCGGACAGGAACACCGCGGCTCCGCCGTCCGCCTCGGCCTGCGCGCGCTGCTGCTCGACCGTGCCGGCGAACGCGACCGTGTTCGCGTCGATCCGGCCGTGGAAGTCGTTGATGTTCAGCAGGGTCAGGTCGACCGGGCCGTCGGGGGTGGTGCTGCCGTCGCCCGCCGTCAGCCCGACCAGCACCGGGTCGTGGTCCGAGGACCGGTAGGCGTCCGGGGCGTAGAACAGCGTGCCGTGGCTGTTGTAGCGGCTGTACTCCAGGGCCACGGACTCCCCGGCGTTGATGTTCCACACGTCCGCGCCGGTCGCCCGGTCGAGCGCCGCCTCGTTCAGCAGCACGTGGTCGAGCGAGCCGGACAGGCCCTGGTACGAGTAGGAGTACTCCCCCGCGTCCAGCGCCGACGTCGCGTCCGTGTAGCCCGCGGCGTACAGCACCTGCAGCGGGTCCTCCTGGGTGTAGGCGTTGAAGTCCCCGACCAGCGCGACCGCCGCGGCGTCGCCCTGCACGGTCGGCACCCAGTCGCGCAGCGCCTCGGCCTGCCGCACCCGGGACTCGTTCGACGCGCCCTGGCCGTCCCCGGCGTCCGCGTCACCCGGCCAGGGACCGGCCGAGCCCTTGGACTTCAGGTGGTTCACCACGACGAACAGCGCCTCGCCGCCGCCGACCGGCGCGAACGCCTGGCCGATCGGCTCGCGCGCGTTGCCGAACGCCTGGTCGTCCCCGGACTGCGTGCCGAGCGCCCGGGCGTCGCCCACGGTCTCGACCGCCGCGGGCCGGTAGATCAGCGCGTTCGTGATGGTGTCCTGCTGGTCCGCCGGGGGCAGCTCGGCCGACGAGGGCACGTACGCCCACGTGCCCGCGCCCGCGGCGGCGTTCAGCGCGTCGACCAGGGTAGCCAGCGCCTCGTCGGGATCACCGTCGACCCGCGCCGAGTTCTCGATCTCCATCAGGCCGACGACGTCGGCGTCGAGGGCGTTCACCGCGGCGACGATCTTGTCCTGCTGGCGCTGCAGGTCGTCCGGGTCCCAGGCACCGCGCTGGTCGCAGCCCTCCTTGACGGTGACCCCGTCACCCGTGCGGTCCGGGTACGCGACGCACGACGCGGTGCCGGCGCCGAGGGTCGTGAAGTAGTTGAGGACGTTGAACGACGCGACCGTCACGTCCGCCTCGCCCAGACCCTCGGGCGCCGCGGTGCGGTCGTTCTCGAACGTGACCGGGCTGGTCGCCGGGTTCGCGGCGTCCACCGGCACGGTCGGGCTGAGCTTCCACGCGCTGTTCCGGTGGTCGACGACCACCGGCGCGGTGAACGTCGCCGCCGCACCCACCCGGACCGGGTTCTCCAGCGACACGTACGGGGGCGTCAGGGCGGAGTTCGCGCCCGACAGGAAGTTGGTGCTGGCGCCGTCGTCGAGCACCACGGCGCGGGCGGCGACGTCCGCGAGGGCCGCCTCGTACTCCGGGGTGCCCGGTGCCGCGACCTCGGTGGGCTGGATCAGCGGCGTCGTCCCCACCGCGAGCCCGACCTCGCCGTACTGGTTGGTCGTGTAGGTGTTGCTGACCGTCAGGTCGCCCGACGGCAGGTAGAGCATCGACTCCAGCGCCTCGCGCCCGACCTCGTCCGCGGGCCACGGCGTCGTGACCGGCTCGACCGGGGCGACCTCGCCGCCCGGCTTCACCAGGCCGGCGGCCGAGGCCACCGTGATCTCGGTCAGCCCCTGGTACTCCGAGACCGCGCCGGTGACCTGCACCAGCTCACCGACCGCCACCGACCCGGCGGTGGCCTGCGAGAAGACGAACACCGCGTCCGACCCGGTCCGGGGTGCGTCCCCGCCGGTCCCGGGTGTCTGGATGACGTACCCGCGGTAGCCACCGGTCGCGTAGACCGCGGTCACCACCCCGCTCGTGGTGACCGTCGAGCCCGCGAGCGGCGACGCGTCGCCCGTCCCCTGGATCTCCGCGATGGTGTGGGTGTCGTCCGCCGCGACCGCGGGTCCCGCGACGGCCAGGGGTGCCCCGACCACCGCCCCCGCCGCGACGAGACTCGCCGCCCACCTCGTGCGTGTGCGTACAGCGCTCACCGAAGCTCTCCGATCCCCCGCGGGCACGACCGCCCGTCACCAGGCCGTGTCACAGACGTCACACCGCCGGATGACAACGTATGGGGGATTTGTCCGGGTAGGCAACCACGTGGAGGTGTCCCTCACGGGTCGCGTCGATGAACACGAGCCCCCGGGCCCGTGGCGCGCGGAGCCGG
>DAMBCY010000041.1:0-16790 GCA_032056255.1 Cellulomonas sp.
ACGAGATGCTCGGCTCCGTGGGCGAGGACGTCGACTTCCGGCCCCCGTTCTCCGTCGAGTACGGCGAGCACCTGACGATCGGGCGCGGCACGTTCGTCAACGCGGACTTCCTGGCCCTCGGCGGCGGCCGGATCACCATCGGCGAGGACGTCCTGATCGGGCCCGGCGTGCGGTTCTACACCCCGAACCACCCGGTCGACCCCGACGACCGCCGCGCGGGCTACGAGCGCGTCGCCCCGATCACCGTCGGCGACAACGTGTGGATCGGCGGCAGCAGCGTGGTCCTGCCCGGCGTGACGATCGGCGCGGACAGCGTCGTCGGCGCCGGCTCCGTCGTCACCCGGGACGTGCCGCCGCGCGTCGTGGTGGCCGGCAACCCGGCGCGCGTCATCCGGGAGATCTGACCGCGCCGGCCGTCTCCGCCTCCTGCACCGCCCGGGCGGCCCGGGTCACCAGCACCGGGCACTGCGCCCGCTGCACGACCGCGCGGCTCGTCGAGCCCAGCACCAGGCTGGTGAACCCGCCGCGCCCGCGGGTGCCCACGACCACGAGGCTCGCGTGCCGGGAGCGGCGCACCAGCACGTCCGCGGCGCGGCCCTCGACCACGTCGCAGGACACCTCGACGTCGTGCCGGGAGGCCGACCAGGAGCGTGCCCGCTCCAGCACCCGCTCCGCGTCGTCCAGCGCCACCTCGCCGGGCGAGCGGTTCGGGTAGGCGAGCACCCAGTACGACACGCTCGACGTCTCCCCCGTCGGGCTCCACGTCGTCACCACGTCGACCCCGGTGCCGTGCGCCAGCGCCTCCTCGCACGCGGTCTCCAGGGCGCCGAACCCGCCGGGCGAGCCGTCGAACCCGACCACCACCGGACCGGTCGAGCCGCCCGGCCGCGCGCCCTCGGGCACGACCGCCACCGCGCACGGCGCGTGGTGCAGCACGCCGGCCGTCACCGAGCCGATCAGCGTCCCGACGGCACGCCCCGCGCCGTGCCGGCCCAGGACCACCAGCCGCGCCCCCGTGGCGAGCCGCACGAGGACCGCCGCGGGCGGCCCGTGCGCGACGAGCGCCTGCACCTCGACCTCCGGGGCCGCCTCGCGGGCGAGCGCCGCGCCCTCGTCGGCGACCTCCTGCACCTGGGCCCGCACCTGCTGCCCGAGCCAGGAGTCGCCCGCGCCGCCGCCCTCGCGCCCGGCGAACCCCCAGACGTGCACCACCTCCAGCCGCCGGCCCCGGCGCCGCGCCGCCACCGCCGCCCAGCGCACCGCCGCGGCGGACTCCCGCGACGCGTCGTACCCGACGACCACCCTGTCGTCCATCTCGCACCTCCCGGGTGCTGCCCGACCTCCAGCCTCGCCCCGCGGGCCGGTCGGCACCAGTGCGGAAGGTCCCGCCGGCGGCCGCTCAGCGGCCGGTCAGCGGCCGGTCGTCGAGAAGTGCTGGTAGTCGACCGGCGAGTCCCAGTCGCCGCCCCACCGCCAGCCGTGCGCCGCGAACGCCCGCACCACGGCGTCGTCCGCGAGCACGACGCCGGGCGCCGCCGACCGGTCCGCGAAGGGCGCCCCCTCCGGCGGCAGCACCAGCGTCCCGCGGACGTACGGGTTCTCGACCGGGTTGAGGTCGATCGCCCGGCCGTAGGCGTGCTCCGACCACCCGGTGCCCCGGCTGATCGGCCGGCAGTTGAACGCCGACGTGTTGTCCGCGGCCATCGACGCGTCGTCGGACCCGTCGAAGTCGTCCACCAGGCGCATCGACCGCACGGGGTACCCCAGCGCGAAGAGCTCGCCGAACACCGCCACCACGGAGTCCGCGACGTCGGCGTGCACCACCAGCTCGCCCGTGGCCGTGCCGCCGTCGAAGTCGTGGTGCGTGACCGTGACGTACCGCAGGTCGGCCAGGGGCACGGGGCAGCCCTCGCGCCAGGACGAGGACATCCGCTCCGCGAGCTCCGCGGTGATCGTCGAGACCGTGCCCGCGTACCCGGCGTCCAGCGCGTCCGCGGGGACCGCGTCGTGCGGCTGCCAGGGGGTGTCGGGCGCGACGACCGGAGCGGGCACCGATCCGGCACCAGGGGCGGGCGGGGACGACGCGGCGTCCGCCGGGAGGTCCGCGACCGGCGGGGCGGCCGCCGGGGAGGGCTCGGAGGGCCCCGAGGCGCAGCCGGCGAGGACCACGACGAGGCCGAGCGCCACGGCCAGGACGCGCACGGGTCCGCCGACGCCCGCGCCGCGTCGACCCCGATCCCCCGGTCCGCCCCGCACCCGTCCACCCTACGGACCCCCTCGCCCGCGCGCCCGGCGCGCACGAGGTCGAGGGGTCGCGACGAGGTCGAGGAGCTCGCAGGAGCCGTGAGCCGCAACCCCTCGACCTCGCGGGCCGGGGCTCCGCGGGCGGGCACCTCGCGGGGCGCGCGGGGGTGTGCTTACCGTGGGGGCTCCGTCTCCCAGCGAAGGAGCCGTCGCGTGCGCCGACCCGCCCTGCTGATCGGCACCGGCGCCGTCGTCCTCGCCCTCGTCGTGGTCCTCGTGGTCGTGCTCGCACGCGACGGCGAGGCCCCGGACGCCTCCGGCACCGCGTCCGCCACCCCGGCGGAGGTGCCCTCCGCGGCGCTGACCACGGTGCTGGCCAGCGGGTTCGACGACGACGCCGGCGCCGACGGGTGGGAGCCGCTCGGCGAGGGCGTCGACGTCACCACCGTGGCCTCCCCCACCCGGTCCGGCGCCGGCAGCCTGCTCGTCACGGGCCGCACGGAGGCCTGGCACGGGGCCGAGGTCGACGTGTCCGGCGCCCTGGCACGCGGGCAGGCGCACACGGTCGCGGCCTGGGTCCGGCTCGCGGACCCCTCCGCCGGTACCGCCCGGGTGCGCCTCACCCTGGAGCGCGACGCGGGCGGCGACGACCCGCTGTACCTGCACGTCGGCGAGACCGAGGCGGCGGCGGACGGCTGGGTCGAGCTCACGGGGGCCGTGGAGGTCCCGGAGGGCGAGGGACCCTGGCGGCTCTACGTCGAGACCACCACCTCGACGGCCGACCTGCGCGTCGACGACGTCACCGTGCAGCGCCCGGCGCCGCCCGTGCAGACCGACGTCCCCGCGCTGCGCGACGTCGGCGACGTGCCGGTCGGGTTCGCGGTCGGTCCCCAGGAGCTCACGGGCCGCGCGGCGGACCTGCTGCTGCGGCACGCGGACCGGATCACCCCGGAGAACGCGATGAAGCCGGCCTGGGTGCAGCCGGAGGAGGGTGTGTTCGACTTCGGCCCGGTGGACGAGATCCTGGACTTCGCCGTCGCCCACGGCCTCGAGGTGCACGGGCACACGCTGGTGTGGCACCGGTCGACGCCGGACTGGTTCTTCGAGGACGCCGGGGGCCGGCCGCTCACCGCGGACCCGGCGGACCGGCGGCTGCTGCTCGACCGGCTGCGCGCGCACGTCCAGGCGATCGCCGACCACCTCGCGGAGCGCTACGGCGACGCCGACCCGGTGACGTCCTGGGACGTGGTGAACGAGGCGCTGGACCCCGCCGAGCCCGACGGCCTGCGGCACGGCCGGTGGTACGAGGTGCTGGGGCCGGACTACGTCGCGGAGGCGTTCCGGATCGCGCGCGACGTGCTGGGGCCCGACGCGACGCTGTACCTCAACGACTACGACACCGACGCCCCCGACCGGCGCCGGGCGCTGGTCCGGCTGCTCGTGGACCTGCAGGACCAGGGCGTGCCCGTGGACGCCGTCGGGCACCAGACGCACGCGAGCCTGCGCACGGACCCCGACCGCGTCGCCGCGACCTGGGACGCGGTCGCCGCGCTGGGGCTGCGGCAGGCGGTGACCGAGCTGGACGTGGCGGTCGTGGGACGCGACGAGGACCTCGCGGCCGTGCCGGCCGAGCGACTCGAGCAGCAGGCCGAGAAGGTGCAGGCGCTGGTGGCGACGGTGGCCGCCCGGGACCCCGAGTTCATCGGGGTGTGGGGGCTGGACGACCCGCGCTCGTGGTTGCGCGGCAGCGCCGGTGGCAGCCCCGTCGAGGCGCCGCTGCTGTTCGACGGCGACCTGCAGGCCAAGCCCGCGTTCTGGGGCTTCGTGCGCGGCCTGGAGCCGGCGGGGTAGCCGGCCGTGCCACTGCACCTCGCCTCTCCCGGTCGCGACGGGACGGCGGGCGCGACGGTCGCGACGGCCGCCACGGGACGAGGGTGGTCAGCCGTCGCGGTACAGGCAGAACGGGTGCCCCGCCGGGTCCAGCAGGACCCGCACGGAGGGGGCCGTCCGGTACGCCGTCAGGTGCGCGCCGAGCCGCAGCGCGTCCGCCACGGCCTCGTCGAGCACCGTGACCTCGACGTCCAGGTGCAGCATCATCTGCTGCCGTCCGGGCTCCGCCGGCCAGACCGGCGGCACGTAGTCCGGGTTGCGCTGGACCGCCAGGTACACCAGCCCGGTCGGGGCGGCGACGACCGCGTGGTCCGGGTCGTCGCCCACCACCTGCCAGCCCAGCACCTGCGCGTAGAAGCGCGCGAGCGCGAGCGGCTCCGGGGCGTCGATCACCACGCCCCACCAGCCGTTCTCGGCCCGGCCCCGCATCCGTCCATGGTGGGCGTCCCGGGCGCGTGGGGCATCTCCACGCCGGCCCCGGGAGCCGGGCTCGCCGCCCGGCCTCAGCGCGTCCCGAGCTCGGCGATCCGCGGCACGGCCGGCGCCACGGCGTCCCGCACCCACGCGGCGAGGCCCGTGGCCGGCGGCCGCAGGATGACCGACTCCACCCCGAGCTCCGCGTACGGCCGGGCCTGCGCGACGAAGCCGTCCACGTCCCCGTCCAGCAGCGGGTCGCCGCCCATCAGCACGGTGACCCGGATCTCCGCCACGTCGCGCTCCGCGTCCTCGCAGTGGCCGCGCAGCACGTCGAGCTTGTGCGCGACCTCCTCGGGGGTGGTCGCGAACAGGTTGCACGCGTCGCCGTACCGCGCGACGAGCCGCAGCGTCTTGCGCTCCCCCGACCCGCCGATCAGCACCTCCGGCCCGCGCCCGGGACGGCTGAGCGGCAGCGGCGAGCAGAGCGTCTCCGCCAACCGGTAGTGCGTGCCCTCGAACGGGCCGTCCGCGCCGGGGGTCCACATCTGCCGGCAGATGCGCAGCGTCTCCTCCAGCCGCTCGAACCGCTCGGACAGCGCCGGGTACGGCACGCCGAGCGCGAGGTGCTCCTTCTCGTACCAGGCCGCGCCGATGCCGAGCGTCGCGCGGCCGCCGGACAGCACGTCGAGCGAGGCGACGATCTTGGCCAGCAGCCCGGGGTGCCGGTAGGTCACGCCGGTGACCAGCGCGCCGAGCTGCACCGTCTCGGTCCGCGCGGCGAGGAAGCCGAGGGTCGTGTACGCCTCGAGCATCGGGTCGCTCGCCGGGAAGCCCGCGGGCTCCATCTGGAAGAAGTGGTCCATCACCGACAGCCAGGACAGCCCGGCCTCCTCGGCCGCCTCGGCGGTGTCGGCGAGCTCCTGCCGCAGCAGGGCGGGCTCGACCGAGTCGAACCGCATGAGGTGGGCACCGAGACGCATGGTCGCTCCAGGGGTGTCGGAGGAAGGTGGTGGCGGGGACGTCGCCGACGACGATGCCGCTTGGAGCGCGCTCGAAGTCAAGCGGCGGTGTCGTCTGCTCACGGCAGAACGCCGCTGCGGCCCGGCCGATCGTCCCGGGGCTACCGTGGCGGGGACCGAAGGAGGTGGCCCGTGCCCCTGGACCCCGTCGCCCTGGACGACCGCCGTCGCCCGCGCACCGCCGAGCCGCCGCTGCGCATCCTGGTCGGCGCGATCCTGCGCGGGCACCGCGAGCGCCAGGGCCGCACGCTGCGGGACGTCGCCGACGACGCGCGGGTCTCCGTGCCGTACCTGTCCGAGGTGGAGCGCGGCCGCAAGGAGGCGTCCTCGGAGGTGCTGGCCGCGGTGTGCCGGGCGCTGGGCCTGCGGCTGGTCGACCTCGTGGGCGAGGCGCACGCGCACCTGGCCCGCGCGGAGGGCCGGGTGGTCCTGGACCTGGCCGGCGCACCGGGTGCCTCGGGCACGCGCGGGGCGCCCGGCACCGTCGTCCCGCTGCGCGCCCCGGCGCCGTCCGCGGTCCTGCTCGCGGCCTGACGCCGGGGCGCGTGCTACGCGACGGCGGAGCCCGGCGATCCCGTACGCGACGGCCTGCTCCGCCGTCAGCACGAGGTCCCGCTCGGTGTCGACCCGCAGCTGCTCGAGGCTGCGCCCGGTGTGCGTCGCGAGCACCTGGTCCACCTGCGCGCGCAGCCGCAGGATCTCGGCGGCCTGCAGCTCGAGGTCCGCCGCGGTCCCCTGGCCCCCGCCGGACGGCTGGTGCAGCAGGACGCGCGCGTGCTCGAGGACGTGCCGCTGCCCGGGCGTGCCGGCCGCGAGCAGCACGGCGGCGGCGGACGCCGCCTGGCCGAGGCAGAACGTCGCCACGTCGGGCCGGACGTACCGCATGGTGTCGTAGATCGCGAGCAGCGCCGTGACCGAGCCGCCGGGCGAGTTCAGGTACAGGTGGATCGGCCGGTCCGGGTCCTCGGACTGCAGGTGCAGCAGCTGCGCGATGACGACGTTGGCGACGCCGTCGTCGATCTCGGTGCCGAGGAAGATGATCCGGTCCGACAGCAGCCGGGAGAACACGTCGGACGCCCGCGCGCCGGTGGGCCGCTGCTCGACCACGACCGGGACGGTGTACTGGCCGGCCATCACAGACCCGCCGGGCGCTGCGCGGCGTCGGGGCGCACGTCGTCCAGGTGCGTCACGACCCGGTCGACGAACCCGTACGCCAGCGCCTCCTCGGCGGTGAACCACCGGTCGCGGTCGGAGTCCCGCTCGATCGTCTCGACGGCCTGGCCCGTGTGCTCGGCGATGAGTCCCTGCATGGTCCGCTTGGTGTAGGCCATGTTCTGGGCCTGGATCGCGATGTCGACGGCCGTCCCCCCGATGCCGCCCGACGGCTGGTGCATGAGCACGCGGGCGTGCGCCATGGCGTTCCGCTTGCCGGGCGTGCCCGCGCTGAGCAGGAACTGGCCGGCGCTGGCGGCCAGACCCATCGCCAGGGTCGCGACGTCGTTGGGGATCAGCCGCATGGTGTCGTACATCGCGAAGGCCGCGCTGACCGATCCACCGGGCGAGTTGATGTAGAGCGCGATGTCCCGGCGCGGGTCCTCCGCGGACAGCAGGAGCAGCTGGGCGCAGACGCGGTTCGCGACGGCGTCGTCGACCTCCTGCCCGAGCACGACGAGCCTCCGGTGCAGCAGGCGGGCGGCGAGGTCGTCGTCGAACGGCCGGGTGGACGGGGCACCGTCGCGGGCGACGGGTGGGGCGTGGAGCACGGGGACCTCCGGGGTGGGTGCGAGTGGTCCGCCCACGCTCGCAGGGCGCAGCCCGGCGGGCCGGTCCGGTCTGCCGTCGGCAGATCCGCCACCGGCGGACACCCGCGGCGACCACCTCAGCCGATCAGGTCCAGCACCTCGCCGCGCCCCGGGTCCGCCGCCGCTCCGGCCACCCGGTACGGGCGGCGCCCGCCGGGCACGCCGTCCACCACGTCGGCGACCGCGACGGTGACGTTGTCCCACGCGTCCGCGTGCAGGGCGGCGGCGACCAGGGCGTCGGCGACCTCCTCGGGGCCGGCGTCGAGGCCCAGCAGCCCGAGCACCTCCTCCTCCGGCACGTAGTCCGTCAGGCCGTCGGTCGCCATCAGCCACCGGTCGCCGGGCCGGGCGTCGACCGCCGCCACGGTGACGTGGGCGGCGTCGGCGACGTCGCCGGACAGGCAGTGCAGGATGACGTTGCGCCGCGGGTGGTGGGCGGCCTCGGCCGGGTCGAGCATGCCGCTGTCCACGAGCAGCTGGACGAACGAGTCGTCGTGGGTGACGCGCCGCCCCGCACCGTCCCGGAGCAGGTAGCCGCGCGAGTCGCCGACGTGCAGCACGCGCATCCCGCGCTCGCCGCAGAACACACCGGTGAAGGTCGTCGCCATGCCCGCCAGGTCGGGCTCGCGCCGGGTCCGCAGCGCCAGGTCGGCGTTCGCCGCCGCGAGCGCGGTGCGCAGCTCGTCGTCCGCGAACCGGGCGGTCGGCGCGGTCTGCAGCGTGGCCATCAGCCGGTGCGTGACGGTCCACGAGGCGACGTCGCCCCCCGCGTTGCCGCCGACCCCGTCGGCGACGAAGGCGTAGCCCGTCGAGCAGCCCGCGGAGTCCTGGTTCTGCGGGCGGTGCGCGCCCGTCGCCGAGCGCAGGGCCGTGACGAGCGACAGCGGCATGACGGCACCTCCGGGAGGGACGGAGACCTGACCCTCCCACCCTGCCACGTGCCGGGGCTGCCGGCCGACCGGCACGGGGGCGTCAGCACCCGGGCGTGTCGTGCCCGCGCGCTCAGCCGATCAGCCCCCGCAGCGCCTCGGGCCGCACGTCGGTCTGCGTCGCGATCACCTCGCGCGCCCGGTCGGTCGCGTCCCACACGCCCCAGAGCAGCACGCCCGCGACCCGGCCGGCGTCGAGGTAGTAGACGACCCCGGTGCCGTACGGCTCGCCGTGCCAGTCCTCGACGGTCTCGAGGGAGGAGTCGAGACGCCCGACGGCCTCGTAGCCCGCGTCGAACAGGTCGGAGTAGAAGAACGGCGTGTGCGTGTGGTCCTCCCCGGCGCCCGCGAGGTTGCGCCCGGCCTGCCGGCCCGAGGTCGTGGCGTGGTCGACGTGCTCGACGCGCCGCCGGCCGAGGATCGCGTCCGGGTACTGCGCCACGTCCCCCGCCGCCCAGACGTGCGGGTCCGAGGTGCGCAGCTGCGCGTCGACCACGATCCCGTCGGCCACCGCCAGCCCCGCGGCGGCGGCCAGGCCGGTGTCCACCTCGATGCCGGCGCCGACGACCACGGCGTCCGCGGTCACCTCGCGCCCGTCCTCCAGCACGACCGTGACGCCGTCCGGGCCGGAGGTGCCCGACGCGACCCGGGCGCCGCGCACCAGCGTCACACCGTGGTCCGCGTACCGTCGTTCGACGTCCGCGGCCAGCCCGGCGGGGAACGTCGCGGCGGTCAGCACGTCCTGCGGGAAGACCAGCGTCACGCGGGTGTCGTTCTGCACGAGGGCCGCCGCGAGCTCCGTGCCGATGTAGCCGCCGCCGACCACGACGACGTGCCGCCCACCGCCCGCGAGGTCGCGCAGCCGCTCGTAGTCCCGCACGGTCCGGAAGTGGATCACCCGGCCGGACTCCTCCAGCCCGCCGACCCGGCGCGGCCGGCCGCTGGTCGCGAGCAGCAGGCTCCCGTAGCCGACCGTGACGTCGGCGTCGGTCGTGACCGTCCGCGCCGCGAGGTCCAGCGCCACGACCGACTCCCCGAACAGCATCTCGGCGCCGGTGTCCTCCGCGGTGCCGAGCCACACCTGGTCGAGCGTCGCCTCCGGGTCGGTCCACAGCGCCTTGGTCAGCGCGGGCCGGTCGACCGGGGCGGTGGGCTCCCGCCCGATCACGAGGACCGTGCCGGCGCGGTCGACCTCCCGGATCCCGCGCGCCGCCGCGTCACCTGCCATGCCGGCACCGACGACCACGTAGTCGTACGTCTCGCGCACCGTGCTCACCCCTGTCCGTCGTGACGCCCGCCGCGGCGAGCATCCCGCTCGCCGCGGCGACCCGCCACCCGGGGGGCTCGTCAGGCGGGCAGCGACCCCGCGACCACCCGCCCGCGCGACACCACCGCGACGATGTTCTCCACCCGCAGCGCCTCGACGTCCTCCCACGGCCGCCCGCGCAGCACGACGAGGTCCGTGCCGAGGCCGGGGCGCAGCCGCCCGGTGACGTCGCCGAGCCGGATCGCGTCCGCGGCGTCGGAGGTGGCGGCGGCCAGGGCCCGGGCGGGGGTCCAGCCGAACATCGCCGCCATCGTGCGGACCTCCTCCATCTGGTCCCCGAACCCGACGAACTGCCCGGACGCGTCGGTGCCGAGCACGAACCGGACGCCCGCGGCGGCCGCGCGGGCGAACCCGGCGTCCCGCAGCGCCACGACGTCGCGCGCCTTGGCCCGTGCCTCCGCGGGCACCGGCCGGCGGCCCTCGGCGATGATGTCGTTGATCAGCAGCGTCGGGGCGACCGGCAGGTCCCGCTCGAGCAGCGCGGGCAGGTGCCGCCCGAGGATACCGGTGCCGTGCTCGACGGAGTCGACGCCCTCCTCCAGGGCGATGTCGAGGCCCTCGGCGGTGTGGGTGTGCGCGGCGACGAGCATGCCGAGCGCGTGCGCCTCGTCGACGGTCGTGCGGATCTCCTCGCGCGTCTGGTTGCGCCAGCCGACCTTGTCGCCCATCGAGAGCACACCGCCGGAGGTGTAGATCTTCACGCCCGCGGCCCCGGTGCGGGCCCAGACCCGCACCAGCCGGCGGCACTCGTCCGGGCTGTCGGCCGTCGGCGGGCGGTGCGGGTAGTGCGGCGGGACGAACAGGTCGCCGTGCCCGGCCGTCATGCCGACCTGGCCGTGCCCGAGCAGCCGGGGCCCCGCGAGCACGCCCGACTCGAACGCGCGCCCGACCGCGAGCTGCACGGAGTCGGCCGCGAGGTCGCGCAGCGTCGTGACCCCGGCGCGGGCGCACCGCAGGGCGTTGGCGGCGACGTGCAGCGACCGCTCCTCCGGCGGGGTGAGGATCGGCCACGCGGACGGGTCGGCGGCCGGCGGCCCGGCCGGGTAGCCGAGGTGCACGTGCGTGTCGACCAGGCCCGGGATCACGCTGAGACCCGGGTGCCGGTCGGCCGCCGGGTCGACGCCGAGGAGGCGGTCGCCCGCCCAGCTCAGCCGGACCGGGCCGGTCTCGTGCTCGCCGTCCCACGCGACGATCCCGTCGAGGACGGTCTCGGGCGAGGTGGTGTCGGTCATGCGCGGTCCTTCGTGGTGGGGCGGGCGCCGGGGCGGCGGGTCGGGCTCAGAGGCACGGGGTGATCTCGCCGACCACCCGGTCGTCGGGGTCGAGCAGCGGGATGCGCCGCCACCGGTCGAACGCGCCGCAGGGGTGGCTGATCCCGAGGCGGAGCACGGTACCGGGTGCGACCACGGTGCCGGTCGGCACGCGCAGGAACGCGTGGTGGTCGTTGACGCCGGTGACCACCCAGCCGGAGACGTCCGCGGCGGGGCCGTCCGGTCCGGGCACCGTCCCGAGCACGACCGGCAGCCGGTCGTCCGTCGGGGCCTCGCGGCGCCCGAACCCGGCGATCACGAGGCCGTCCTCGGGGGCGGACAGCACGGACGCGCGCAGCTCGAAGGCGGGCCGGAGCAGGCCGTCGCCCGCCTCCCCCGCGGTCCCGGCGCCTGCCCGGCCGGCCCGGTCGGCACCGAGCGGCGACGTCCGCCGGTAGACGCCGTGGTCGTGCGTGACGTAGCAGCCGGAGCGCAGCACGGTCAGCGACGGGACGTCGCCCGGCCGGGGCCGGAGCTCGCGCGCCACGAGGTCGAAGTACGACGACCCGCCCGCGGTCACCACCGGGACACCCGCGACGAGACCCTCCTCGACCACCGCGCGGACCAGGGACCGCACCCGTCCGAGCAGCGCCACGGCGCCGGCCGGCGCTCCCGGGTCGTCGCCCGCGGGCATCAGCCCCTCGAACGCGGACACCCCGGCGAGCCGCACGTGCTCGCTCGCGGCGACGCGCCGGGCGAGCGCGAGGGCCGCCTCGTCGTCCCGCACCCCGGTGCGCCCGCCGGCGAACCCGAGCTCGACCAGCAGCGGCAGCCGGCGCGCGGGCCGGTGCCGGGCGAGCTCGTCGAGCAGCAGGTCCAGCCCCGCGTCGCCGTCGACGTAGCAGAGGTACTCGGTGGCGGAGTCCTGCCTGAGCAGGTGCTCGGCAGCCCAGGCGATGGCGGGACGGTCCACCAGGACGTTGGCGTGCAGCACGCGGCGCACGCCCCAGCCCGCGAGCGTCCGGACCTGCGCGGGCGTCGCGGCGGTGAACCCCCACGCCCCGGCGGCCTCCTGGCGCCGGACCAGGTCGAGCGACATGTGCGTCTTCGCGTGCGGCGCGAGCTGGACCCCGGCGGTGCGGCACCAGTCCGCCACGAGGCGCACGTTGTGGTCGATCGCGTCGTCGTGCAGCAGCATCACGGGCAGGCCGAGGTCCGCGGCCGTCCGGGCGGGACGGCCCTCGGTGCCCCCGGCGTGCCGCCCGGTCACGCGACCGCCCCCGGCCGCGAGCCGCCGCGATCCGCCGGTCCGGTCGGCTCCGGCCGGCCCGCCCGCAGCACGCGCCCCGCGCGCGCCCCGGTGAACGTGCCGTCCTCGACCACCACCGTCCCGGCGAGCACGGTCCACCGCACCCCGGTCGGCCGCTCCCAGGGGCGCTGCGGCGTCCCGGGGTGCCCGACGGTCGAGGGGTCCAGCACGGCCAGGTCGGCCACCGCCCCGGGCACGAGGCGCCCGCGCCCGGGCAGCCCGATCACGTCGGCGGCGAGCGAGGTCATGGAGCGGACCGCCTCCGGGAGGTCGAGGACGCCGAGCTCGCGGACGTACCGCCCGAGCACGGTCGGGAAGCAGCCCCAGCCGCGCTGGTGGGCGTTGCCCACCGGGACGGAGTTGTCCGAGCCGATCGCGACCAGCGGGTCCGCGAGGATCGCGCGGACGTCGGCCTCGGCCATCAGCTCGTAGACCATCATCGCGCCCGGGTCGGCCAGCACGAGGTCGCACAGCGCGTCCCACGGGTCCAGCCCGCGCTCGGCGGCCACCTCGGCGACGCTGCGGCCCAGCAGCCCGGCGTCGGCGTGCATGCTCAGCAGCACGCCCGCCGGCGTGGTCTGGGCCCAGGAGCCCGCCCGCTCGCCGCCGGCGAGCGCACGGGCGGCGAGCGCGGCCCGCGTCGCCGGGTCGGTCAGGCGGCGGACGAGCTCGGCCCGGCCGCCGACCTGCGCCTCGGCGGGCAGCAGCGCGGTGAGGAAGCTCTCCCCCGTCGTGTACGGGTAGGCGTCGCCGTGCACGTCGATCCCCTCGGCGCGTGCCGCGTGCAGCGCGGCCAGCAGCTCGCCCGCGCGCCCGTGGTTGCGGCGACCGGCGGCCTTGCAGTGCGAGACCTGCACCCGCACGCCCGTGCGGCGCGCCACGTCGAACGTCTCGGCGAGGGACGCGGCCAGGCCGTCGCCCTCGTCGCGCATGTGCGTCGCGTACGGACGGCCCCAGCGCGCGGCCACGGCGGCGAGCGCGGCGACCTCGTCGGCGTCCGCGTAGACGCCCGGCGCGTAGATCAGGCCGCTGGACAGCCCGAACGCCCCCTCGGCGAACGCCTGGTCCGCGAGGGCGAGCATCCGGTCCAGCGCCCCGGGTGCGAGCGGCTCGGCCATGCCGTTGGCGCTGATCCGCAGGGTGCTGTGCCCGACCAGCGAGGCGACGTGCGTGGTCGGCCCGTGCCGCTCGACGGCGTCCAGGTACTCGGCGAACGTCCGCGGCCACGAATCGACGCCCGCGGCCGCCGTGCTGGAGATCGGCCGGTGCAGGTCCACCGCGGTGTCGTCCACCAGCGGCGCGGCGGAGTTGCCGCAGTTGCCGACGACCTCCGTGGTCACGCCCTGCAGCAGCTTGAACGGCTGCGGCTCCGGCATGAACGGCACGACGTCCGAGTGCGTGTGCACGTCGACGAACCCCGGCGTGACGACCAGGCCGCCGACGTCGAGGACGCGCGCGCCGTCCGGCACGGGCAGGCCGGTGCCCACGGCCGCGACCCGGTCGCCGGCCAGGACGACGTCGGCGCGCACCGGGTGCGCGCCCGTGCCGTCGACGACGGTGCCGCCCCGCAGCACCAGCACGCCGGTCACGAGAGCTGCCCCATCCGGTCCTGGACGAGGGAGTCCGCGACGCTGACCACCGCGTACGCCAGCATCGTCACGGCCGCGACGGTGATCGCCGAGGCCCACATCGCGTCGTACGCGAACGACCCGGCGGCCCGGGAGATCGCGCCGCCCAGACCCTGACCGGTGGACAGCCACTCGGCGATCATCGCGCCGGTCACCGCCGACGGCACCGCGATCCGGGCGGACGCCAGCGTCGAGGGCACGGCCGCCGGCAGGGCCACCTTGCGCAGCACCGTCCAGGACGACCCGCCGTAGGCCAGCACCAGCTCGCGGTGCTCCCCGGACACGCTGCGCAGGCCGTACAGGATGTTCGCGAGCGCCGGCAGGAACACCACGATGATGACGATCGCCGTCACCCCGGCCTGCCCGATGCCGAAGACCAGCGTGATCAGCGGGGTGAGCACGACCAGCGGGATCGACCGCAGCACCATGGCCGTCGGCATGACGATCCGCTCCAGCACCGGCGAGACCGCGAACAGCACGGCCAGCACGAACGCCGCGGCCAGCCCGACGAGGTAGCCGATGCCGGCGTCCCCGACGGTCACGGCGAGGTCCGCGGCGATGGCCGCGCGGTGCTCTGCCGCCCCGTCGGCGGTGGCGACGTAGGCGAGCACGTCCCACGGCCGCTTGCCGATCAGCGGGCTGACGTCGAACGCCCGCAGCACGGCGACCCAGACGCCGAGCGCCACGAGCACGGCCAGCGCGAGGGTGCCGACCCGGCGGGCGAGGAACGCCCCGGTCCTGCGGCTCATGCGCGCCGCTCCGTCGCCCAGGGGGTCAGTAGCCGGCCGAGCACGCAGACCAGGCCGTAGCCCGCCAGCGAGATCAGACCGGCCAGGATGCTCATGGCCCACACCCGGTCCGGCTGCACCTGGCGCTGCGCCGCGTTGAGCGCCACGCCGATGCCCGCGTCGATGCCGCCGAGGTACTCCCCGACGACGGCGCCGAGCAGGGCTGCGGGGACCGCCACCTGCAGGGCGGTGACGATGGCCGGCAGCGCCGACATGAGCTGGACCTTGCGGATCTGCGTCCACCGGCCGCCGCCGTACGCGGCGACGAGGTCCAGCGAGCTGCGGCCGGCCGAGCGCATCCCGAGGATCGCGCCGACCAGCGTGGTGAAGAAGACCAGCAGGGCGCCCAGGAAGATCGCCGCGGCACGGCCGCCGAAGATCACCATGACGATCGGGCCGATCGCGACGACCGGCAGGCACGAGCTGATGACACCGAGCTGGGTGATGACGTCCTCCAGCCGGGGCACGACGAGGACGACCGCGGCGAGCGCGAGACCGGCGAGGTTGCCCCACAGGTAGCCCTGCACGGCGCGACCGAGCGTCGGGGTCACGTTGGGCCCGTAGTACGACCAGCCGTCCTGGACGGCCGAGCGGGCGACGTCCACCGGCGACGGGAACGACGTGGAGTTCTCCAGGTCGGCCGTCGCCGCCCACCACAGGACCAGCAGCAGCACGATGCCGACGCTGCCGCCGACCCACGGGCGGACCAGGGCACCGCGGAACCGCGCGAGGACGGCCGGCATCAGGGCGTCCCGTCGCCGAACAGCAGGCCGGACAGGTGGTCGACCACCTCGTGGAACTCCGGGGTGCGCATCATCTCCGGCGTCCGGGGGCGCTCGAACGGGATCTCGACGACCTCGACGATGCGACCCGGCCGCGCGGACATCACCGCGACCACGTCGGACAGCAGCGCGGCCTCGGCGATGCCGTGCGTGACCATCAGCGTCGTGGCGGAGCGCTCCGTCCAGATGCGCTGCAGCTCGAAGTTCAGGCGCTGCCGCGTCATGTCGTCCAGCGCGCCGAACGGCTCGTCCAGCAGCAGGAAGTCCGGGCGCACCGCGAGCGCCCGGGCGATGGAGGCGCGCTGGCGCATGCCGCCGGACAGGTGCGCGGGGCGGGCCTTCTCGAACCCCGCCAGGCCGACCAGGTCGACGAGCTCGCCGACGATGCCGTCGTCCGGGCGGCGCTGGATCTCCAGCGGGAGCCGGATGTTCTTCTCGACCGAGCGCCACGGCAGCAGCGCGGGGTCCTGGAAGGCGATCCCCATCCCCTCGGCACGCCGGCCGGGGGCGACCGGGGTGCCGTTGACCGCGACCGTGCCGGCCGTCGGCGTCTCGAGCCCGGCGAGGATGCGCAGGATCGTGGACTTGCCGCAGCCCGACGGCCCGAGCAGGGACAGGAACGAGCCGCGCGGGGTGGACAGCGTCACGTCCTCCAGCGCGGTCACCGTCCGGCGGCCGGTGCGGAACTCCTTGGTCAGCCCGGTGATCTCGATGCCGGGCCGGCCAGAGCCGTCGGGCTGGGCCGACGTGGGCACGCCCGCCCCCGCGGCCGAGGGGGCCGGCTGCGCGGGGGCGGGCGTGGACTGCGGGGACGTCACGGGAGCAGGTCCGGGTTCTCGGCGTACACCTCGTCGAGGAGGGAGAGGTCGAAGAGCTCCTCGGCGGTGATGTCGACGCCCGCGAACGCGAGGGAGTCGATCGTGCCCTGCTGCAGCTCGTCCGAGACGGTCAGCAGACCGTTCGCGGCGGTCTCGTCGGACTCGACGAGGGTGGCCTGGCGGTCGAAGGACAGCGTGATCGCGTCGGCGTCGTACTGCTGCTCCTTGCCGTAGGTGTTCACGGTCAGGTCGACGGCGCGGGCCGGGTCGGCGAGCGCGGCGGCCCACCCCTGCGCGGTCGCGAGCAGGAACGCCTTGACCTGCTCCGGCTTCTCGTCGATGGCCTCCTGCGAGGTCACCAGCACCTCGCCGACCATCGGCAGGCCCTCGTCGGCGAGCAGGAACTCGGTGGCGTCGAAGCCCGCGGCGGTCAGCGCGGCCGCGCCGGTCGTCGTGTAGCCGATGAGGCCGTCCACCTGGCCGGTGGTGAGCATCGAGGTGTCGGACAGCGGCACGGTGGTCAGCGACGCCGGGTCGATGTCGTTCGCCGCGAGGAACGCGTTCCACACCAGCGTGTTGGAGTCCGA
>DAMBCY010000042.1:0-16683 GCA_032056255.1 Cellulomonas sp.
TGTACCCGCCCTGGTAGCCGACGGACGTCGCGACGACGCCGGGCAGCCGCCAGAAGACCTGCTCGGCGCCCCAGAAGCAGCCCAGACCCAGCGTGATCGTGCGGGTGCCGTCGGGCCACGGGCCCTGCAGCGGCGTCCCGAGCACGGTGTGGGTGGCGGGCACGGGGTAGGTGTAGCCCTCGTGACCGCGCAGCGCGCGCTCCGGGGCGACCATCGTGGAGGTGAGGGCCGATCCGAACAGCCAGCTCATGGTGACTCCCTTCCTCGGGTGCGACGCTTCCAACCAGGGTGCGCCCCCGCGTGTTCCCGCGCGCGACGGCCTAGCCTGGTGCGGTGACCGACGACAGCACCCCGGCCCCGACCGGCTCCGACGACCCCACCGGCTCCGACGACCCGGCCGCGCACGGCGACTGGTCCCGGGCGGGCTTCGCGACCCGCGCCGTCCACGCGGGCCAGGAGCCCGACGGGGCGACCGGGGCGGTGGTCCCGCCGATCTACCAGGTCTCGACGTACAAGCAGGACGGCGTCGGCGGGCTGCGCGGCGGGTACGAGTACTCGCGCTCCGGCAACCCGACCCGCGCCGCGCTGGAGGAGGCGCTGCGCGCGGCCGAGGGCGGCGGCGCCGGGTTCGCGTTCGCGTCCGGCCTCGCCGCGGAGGACACCCTGCTGCGGGCCGTGCTGCGCCCGGGCGACCACGTGGTCGTGCCGGACGACGCGTACGGCGGCACCTACCGGCTGATCGCCCGGGTGTTCGGGCCCTGGGGCGTGGAGCACACCCCGGTGCACCTGTCCGACCCGGACGCCGTGCTCGCCGCGATCCGCCCCGGGCAGACCAAGCTCGTGTGGGTCGAGACGCCGACGAACCCGCTGCTCGGCGTCGCGGACATCGCGGCGCTCGCGGCGCACGCCCGGTCGGCCGGCGCGGTGCTGGTGGTCGACAACACCTTCGCCACGCCGTACCTGCAGCAGCCGATCGCGCTGGGCGCGGACGTGGTCGTGCACTCGACGACGAAGTACATCGGCGGTCACTCGGACGTGGTCGGCGGCGCACTGGTCGTCGCGGACGGTGCGCAGCTCCCGGTCGGGCTCGAGGGGCCCACGGGGAGCAGCGCGCTCGCGGACGCGGTGGCGTTCCACCAGAACGCGTCCGGCGCGGTCGCCGGCCCGTTCGACTCCTGGCTGACGCTGCGCGGGCTCAAGACGCTCGCGGTGCGGATGGACCGGCACGGCGCCAACGCCGCCGCGGTCGCGCGGTTCCTCACCGAGCGCGAGGACGTCGGCGACGTGATCTACCCGGGCCTCGACTCCCACCCGGACCACGAGGTCGCGGTGCGGCAGATGTCCGGCTTCGGCGGCATGGTGTCGTTCCGGGCCGGGAGCGCCGAGCGGGCCGCGCAGGTCTGCGCGCGCACCCGCGTCTTCACGCTCGCGGAGTCGCTCGGCGGCGTCGAGTCGCTCATCGAGCTGCCGGCGCGGATGACCCACGGGTCCGTGGCCGGGACCGACCTCGAGGTGCCGGACGACCTGGTGCGGCTGTCGGTGGGCATCGAGGACGAGGCGGACCTGCTCGCCGACCTGGCGCGGGCGCTCGGATGAGCGCGCTGCGCCCCTCGGGCGGCTGGCGGGGGCGGGCGCGCGGCCGGGCCGCGGCACCACCGGCACCCGCGCCCGTCCTGCACGAGGGCGACCTCGCGACGGGTTCGACGCCCGGCGGCTGGAGCGCCGAGCAGTCGGTCGCCCCGGCCGTGCGGGCCGCTGCCGCCTGGTCCTGGCGGTTCCTGCTCATCGTCGCCGCGGCGGCCGCCGCGCTGTGGGTCGTCGGCTACTTCAAGGTCATCGTCGTCGCCGTCGCCGTCGCGCTGCTGCTGTCGGTGCTGCTGACCCCGATCGCCCGCTGGCTGCGCCGGGTCGCGCGGTTCCCGCGCGGGGCCGCCGCCATCGCCTCGGTGCTGCTGCTGCTCGCGGTCGTGACCGGCCTGGTCGTGCTCGCGGGCCGGTCCATCGCGAGCGGCTTCGGCGACCTGTCCGACCAGGCGTCGCAGGGCGTCGACGAGGCGCTCGCGTGGCTCTCCGACGGCCCGCTGGGGCTCAGCACCGACTCGCTCGACCAGCTGGTGGAGCAGGGGCGGGACCAGCTGAGCAGCAACGCCAGCTCGCTGCTCTCCGGCGCGCTGTCGGTCACGACCACCGTCGGGCACGTCGCCGCGGGCACGCTGATCGCGCTGTTCTGCACGTTCTTCTTCCTGCTCGACGGCCGGACCATCTGGACGTGGGTCGTCGGCCTGCTGCCGCTCTCGGTCCGCGAGCGGGTGCACCAGGCCGGGCGCCGCGGCGTCGTGACGCTGTCCGGCTACACCCGCACGCAGATCCTCGTGGCGCTGGTCGACGCCACGGGCATCGGGCTCGGCGCGGCCATCCTCGGCGTGCCGCTCGCGGTGCCGCTGGCGACGCTGGTGTTCGTCGGGTCGTTCATCCCGATCGTCGGCGCGATCGCCACGGGGGCCGTCGCCGTGCTGGTGGCGCTGGTCGCGAAGGGCTGGGTCGTCGCGCTCATCATGCTCGGCGTCGTGCTGCTCGTGCAGCAGATCGAGGGCCACCTGCTGCAGCCGCTCCTCATGGGCCACGCCGTGTCGCTGCACCCCGTCGCGGTGCTGCTGGTCGTCACCGCCGGGTCGATGGCCGCCGGGATCGTCGGGGCGCTGTTCGCCGTGCCGATCGCCGCCGTGCTCAACACCGTGGTGCTGTACCTGCACGGGCACGACAAGTTCCCGCACCTGGGCACCGACGACCACGTCGAGCTCCGGCCGCCCGGGATGTTCGCGCGACGCGGGGCCGGTGGCGCGGCGCACGCCGGGCCGGCGGACCGGACCGGCGCGGGCGGGGCGGTCGGGGGCTGACCCCGCGCGGGGAGAGAATACGCAGGTGACCTACCTCGACGACGCCCGGGCTGCCGCGCGCCTGCTGGACGGGGTGGCGACGCGCACCCCCGTGGAGACCTCGCGGGCGCTGACCCAGCTCGCCGGCGCACCCGTGCTGCTCAAGTGCGAGAACCTGCAGCGCGCGGGCTCGTTCAAGATCCGCGGCGCCTACGTGCGGATGGCGCGGCTGTCCGCGGCGGAGAAGGCGCGGGGCGTCGTCGCCGCCAGCGCCGGGAACCACGCCCAGGGCGTGGCGCTCGCCGCACAGCTGCTCGGCATCGACGCGGTCGTGTACATGCCGGTGGACGCCGCGCTGCCGAAGGTCGCCGCCACCCGGGAGTACGGCGCGGCGGTCCGGCCGTTCGGCCACGGCGTGGACGAGGCGCTGGCCGAGGCGCGCGCGGAGGCGGACCGCACCGGGCGGGTGCTGATCCACCCGTTCGACCACGAGGACATCGTCGCGGGGCAGGGCACCCTGGCGCTGGAGATCCTCGAGCAGGTGCCGGACGTGCGCACGATCGTCGTGCCGCTCGGCGGCGGCGGCCTCGCCGCGGGCGTGCAGGCCGTGGTGGCCGAGGCCGCCCCGCACGTGAAGGTCATCGGGGTGCAGGCCGCGCGGGCCGCCGCCTACCCGGCGTCGCTGATCGCCGGGGAGCCGGTGCGCGCCGCCGAGCTGCACACCATGGCGGACGGCATCGCCGTCGGCACGCCGGGCCGCGTCCCGTTCGACGTGCTGCGCGAGCACGGGTGCGAGGTGCGCACGGTGTCCGAGGAGGACCTGTCCCGGGCGCTGCTGCTGGTCGCGGAGCGTGCGAAGCTCCTGGTCGAGCCGTCCGGCGCCGCCGGGGTGGCCGCGATCATGTCCGCCGGGCACGGCGTCCTGGAGGGGCCGGTCGTCGTCGTGCTGTCCGGCGGGAACATCGACCCCCTGGTGCTGCTGCGCGTCGTCCGGCACGGTCTCGCCGTCTCCGGCCGGTACCTGCAGCTGCGGGTCCGGGTCGACGACACCCCCGGCGCCCTGGCGGCCCTGCTGCGGGAGCTCGCGACCGCGGGCGGGAACGTCATGCACGTCTCGCACGTACGCACCGGGGTGGACCTGGAGATCGACGAGGTCGAGATCGAGGTGCAGGTCGAGACCAAGGGGCCGGAGCACTGCGCCCGGCTGCTGCAGCGGCTGCGCGACGCGGGCTTCCGGCTCGCGGACTGACGCCGGGCTGCGCGCGAGCTCCCGGGACCGCCTCGATCACGAGAGCCCGGTGGTCGGTCCCCGTCACCCCGGACCGGTGCCCCCCACGCGCGAGGGGCCCCGTCCGGCGCGCGGACGGGGCCCCTCGGCGTCGACGAGGCGTCAGCCGGTGAACGGCTTGGCGTCCTTCACCTCGACCGGGATCTCCCGGCCGTTCGGTGCCGTGTAGGACACGGTGTCGCCGACCTTGCGGCCGTTGATGGAGGCGCCCAGCGGCGACGTCGGGGAGAAGACCTCGATGTCGGCGGTGCCCGCGATCTCGCGCGAGCCCAGCAGGAAGACCATCTCGTCGCCGGCGACCACGGCGGTCACGACCATGCCCGGCTCCACGACGCCGTCGTCCGGCGGGGTGCCGATCTGCACGTTGCGCAGCTTCTCCTTGAGCTCGCGGATGCGGGCCTCCTGCTTGGCCTGCTCCTCGCGGGCGGCGTGGTAGCCGCCGTTCTCCTTGAGGTCGCCCTCGTCACGCGCGGCGGCGATCCGCTCGGTGACCTCGGCGCGTCCCGGGCCCTCGAGGTGCTCGAGCTCCGCCTTCAGGCGGTCGTAGGCCTCCTGCGTCAGCCAGGTGGCGGCCTGCGTCGTGTCGGTCACGTCCACTCCTTCCCTGCGTGTCCGCACGCCCACCCAGGGGCGTGCCGCTTCTCGTCGGCCCCGGCCGGGCGAGCGCGGCTCCGCGAGCACGTGGACGGGTCGTGCCGTCACCCTCGCGGTCGCGTCGACCTGCGTCGACGTCGGGAGACGTCGGACCGGGGCGGCGTATGAATCGGCAAGCATAGCAACGCGGACGCCCCGGAGGTCGCGACCCACCGCCCGCGCCGTCGTCGAGATCGGTCGCCGAGATGGTCGGTGCCCGGTCGGAGAGGTGCCCGGAGAGACCTACCTCGGCCGGGAAGACCTCGCTCGACGCCGTGGCGGGGGTGGGGTCAGGCGGGGTCGCAGGTGACGACGACGGCCGAGACCGCCTCCTCGGCGGTGGGGATCGTCGTGGTGACCCGCTGGGTGCGGGTGCCGGCCGGGCCGACCTCGACGGTCTGCACCCCGACCTCCGCGAACCGGGCGGACAGCGCCTGGACGCGGCACAGCGCCGAGGAGTCCGGGTCCTTGGTGACGTCGAACGTCAGCTCCGTGCGCGCCGGGCCGTCGACGCGGAACCCGACCTCGTCCCACCGCACCGGCGTGCCGGCCTGCCCGAGCCCGATCCACACGACGACCGCGAGGCCGACGACGGCGAGCACGACCACCGCGATCCGGGCGATCCGGCGCCGCCCGGGGGTGCTCGGCCGGCCGTACCGCCCCGCGGGTCGCTCCGTGGGGGTCGAGGGTGCGGTCACGGGCTGCTCCTGGTCGTCGGCACCGACCCGGTGGCGCGCGGTGTCGGTGGGCTGAGGGATCATTGTGTCCCGTCGGCCCTCGCGCAGGCGACGGCGGACGACGAGGAGAGGACGACGAGGGAACCGTGACCGAGCAGCTGCGCCTCATGGCGGTGCACGCCCACCCGGACGACGAGTCGAGCAAGGGAGCGGCCACCACCGCCCGGTACGCGGCGGAGGGCGTCGACGTCCTCGTCGTGACCTGCACCGGTGGCGAGCGCGGCGACGTCCTGAACCCGCACCACCCGCCCGTCGAGGGCGGCATCGAGGAGATGCGCGCGGTCCGGCGCGTCGAGATGGCCGCCGCGGCGGCCGCGCTCGGCGTCCGGCAGCACTGGCTGGGCTTCGTCGACTCGGGCCTGCCGGAGGGCGACCCGCTGCCGCCGCTGCCGGACGGGTGCTTCGCGCTGGTGCCGCTGGAGGACGCCGCGCGGCCGCTCGTCGAGCTGGTCCGCGCGTTCCGGCCGCACGTCATCACGACGTACGACCCGACGGGCGGCTACCCGCACCCGGACCACGTCATGTGCCACCGGGTGGCGTTCGAGGCGTTCCACGCCGCGGGGGACCCGGAGCGGTACCGCGGCGCGGGCGAGCCGTGGACGCCGTCGAAGCTCTACTACAACCACGGGTTCTCCATGGCCCGCATCCGCGCGGCGCACGAGGCGCTGGTCGCCCGCGGCGTGGAGTCGCCGTTCGGCGAGTGGGTCGAGTCGCGGGCCGCGCGGGAGATCCCGGAGCGCGAGGTCACCACGTCCGTCCAGGTCGACGGCTACTTCGACGCGCGGGACGCCGCGCTGCGGGCCCACGCCACCCAGATCGACCCCGAGGGCTTCTTCTTCGCCATGCCCCGCGAGCTCGAGGTCGAGGTCTGGTCCACGGAGGAGTTCGAGCTCGCGGAGTCCCGGGTGCCCACCACGCTGCCGGAGGACGACCTGTTCGCCGGCGTGCGGGAGGTGCTCGCGTGAGCGCGACGGCGCTGGTCGCGGCCGGGCACGGGCTGCTGCTGACCGCGGGCCTGCTGACCGACGTCCAGGAGATCCCGCCGGAGGACCAGACCTCGCCGGGGCTGCTCGGGTTCCTCGTGACGTTCGCGGTGGCCGCCGCGGTGATCGGGCTCGCGTTCTCGCTGGTCCGGCACCTGCGGGTCGTCGACCGCAACGCGCGCCGCCTCGAGGCCGAGGAGGACGCGGCGCGCGCCGCGTCGCCGGGAGCGCCCGGCCGGACGGCCGCGTCGGGGCCCGGGACGACCGGCGGTGACGCCACGCCGCCCGCCACCGACGTCCCGCCGCCGGCGGACCCCCGGTGAGCACCGTCCCGCCGCCCGTGCGCCCCGCGGTGCGCGTCACGGTCGGGCAGCTGCGGGTCAGCGACGACCGCGACGCCAACCTCGAGGTCGTGCGGCGGGCCCTCGACACCGCCGCCCGCGCCCGCGCCGACGTGCTGGTGCTGCCGGAGTACGCGTCGGGCTTCGACCCGCGCGGCACCGGGCCGGAGCACGCCGAGCCGCTGGAGGGCCCGTTCGTCTCGCTGCTCCGAGCCCGCGCGGCGGCGGACGGGGTCGCCGTGGTCGCCGGGACGACCCTGCCGGGCGCGGACCCGTCGCGGGCCGTGAACGCCGTCGTCGCGGTCGCCGCGGACGGGACGCTCGCCGGCGTGTACCGCAAGGTGCACCTGTACGACGCGTTCGGGCACCGGGAGTCCGACCGCCTGGAGCCGGGCCCGGCCGACGCGCCGCCGCTGACGCTCGACGTCGCGGGGGTCCGGCTGGGCGTGCTCACCTGCTACGACCTGCGGTTCCCCGAGTCCGCGCGCCGGGCGGTCGACGCCGGTGCGGACGTGCTCGTGGTCCCCGCGGCGTGGGCGGCCGGGCCGCTGAAGGAGCTGCACTGGCGCACGCTCGCCACGGCCCGGGCCATCGAGAACACGGCGGTCGTCGTCGCGGTGGGCCAGGCCGGGACGGGCGTCACGGGACGCTCGCTCGTGATCGGGCCGGACGGGGTGGTCGGGCTGGAGATGGGCGAGGAGCCGGAGCTGCGCACGGTCGACCTGGACCCCACCGCGCTCGCCGACGTGCGCGAGCGCAACCCGTCCCTGACGCACCGGCGCTACCGGGTCGTCCCGCTCTGACCCGGCACGCCCGCCCGCGGGGCCGGTTCAACCGCGCGGCCGGCCGTCCGCGTCGACGTCGGTGTCGTCGGTGGGCCAGATCGACCGGAACAGCTCCTCGGGGCTGAGCAGCGCGTCGGTCTGCTCGCTGGGCGGGGTCTCCGCCGCGGCGAGGGCCTGCACCTCGTCGTGGATCCGCTCCATCGAGGAGTCGAGGGACGCGGCGACGTCGGCCGCGAGCTTGAGCGAGTCCGTGAGGTGCCGGGGGACCTGGCGGTCGTACTTGTAGTAGATCTTGTGCTCGAGGCTCGCCCAGAAGTCCATCGCGATGGTGCGGATCTGGATCTCGACGACGACCTGCTCGACCCGGTCGGACAGGAACACCGGCACCTGGACGATCAGGTGCAGCGACTTGTACCCGTTGTCCTTGGGGTGGGCGATGTAGTCGCGCTCCTCGAGCACGGTGATGTCCGACTGGCCGACCAGCATGTCCCGCACCCGGTAGATGTCGGACACGAACGAGCACGTCACGCGCACGCCGGCGATGTCGAACATCTGCGCGCGGACGGCGTCGGGGTTCAGCGGGATGCCCTTGCGACGGCACTTCGCGGCGATGGACTCGAACGACTTGAGCCGGGAGCCGACGTGCTCGACCGGGTTGTAGTTCTGCATGTGCCGGAACTCGTCGCGCAGGATCGAGATCTTGGTCATGACCTCGTCGATGCCGAACTTGTAGGTCAGCGACAGCCGGCGCATCTCGCGCATCAGGGCGCGGATCTCGGCCGGGTCGGGTACGCCGGTGAGCCGGGGTGCGCCGATCGGGACCGGGTCGGTCGCGTCGGCGGGGGCGGGTGCGGTCGCGTCCTGGCCGGTCATGCCCACCACCGTAGACGTCAGCGGAGGACGGCCAGGGACACCGCGATGCAGTGGCAGGTCCAGCCGACGACGGTCAGCACGTGGAAGATCTCGTGGAAGCCGAACCACCGGGGGCTGGGGTTGGGCCGCTTGAGCCCGTAGACCACGGCACCCAGGGTGTACGCGAGTCCGCCCGCCATGACGAGCCACACGACGGCCGGTCCACCGGTGGGCGCGCGCCAGAACGTCGGCAGGAACCAGACGGCGACCCAGCCGAGCGCGATGTACACCGGCACGTAGAACCAGCGGGGGGCGCCGAGCCAGAACACCCGGGCGAGCAGGCCGGCGAGCGCGCCCGACCAGACGATGAGCAGCAGCGTGCGCGCGGAGTCGGCGGGCAGCATGGCCACCGCGAGGGGCGTGTACGTCCCGGCGATGACCAGGAAGATGTTGGTGTGGTCCATCCGGCGCAGGACGCCGGTGACGCGGGGCGACCACGTCCCGCGGTGGTACACGGCGCTGGTGCCGAACAGCAGCATCGCGGCACCGCCGAACACGGCGGTGGCCGCGGTGAGCGGCGCGGTCGGGGCCAGGACCACCAGCACGATCGACGCGGCGGTGGCCAGCGGGAACATGCCGGCGTGGATCCAGCCGCGCAGGCGGGGCTTGACGGCCTCGGCCATCTGCGTGACCTGCGCCGTGGCGTCGGTGACCTTCACGGGCCCTCCTGGTGCGGTGTCGGCGACGGGGTCGAGCCTAACCTACGAAACCGTAGGTTACGGGTGCGTAGGTCGTGTGCGCGGGCCTGCACGAATCCTCCGCGCGGCGCCCGCGTCCACCCTGCTCGCCGCGGGTCCGGTGCCGGTAGCGTGAGCACCGCCGCCCGACCGGGCCAGACCCACCGAAGGAGTACCGCGCGTGCGCATGCCCCACCTGCTGTACGGGCTGTACGAACGGCGGCTCGCCGCGTCGCTGCCCCGGGACCGGGTGCCGCGGCACGTCGGCGTGATCCTGGACGGCAACCGGCGCTGGGCCCGGGAGCTCGGCGAGACCACCGCGACCGGGCACCGGCGGGGCGCCGACCGCATCGCGGACCTGCTCGGCTGGACCGAGGAGGTCGGGGTCGAGGTCGTGACGCTGTGGATGCTCTCGACCGACAACCTCACCCGCGAGGCCGACGAGCTCGAGGCCCTGCTCGGCATCATCGAGGACGCGGTCCGCGAGCTCGCCGCCACCCGGCGCTGGCGGCTGCAGGCCGTCGGCTCCCTCGACCTGCTGCCGGAGGGCACCGCCGCGATCCTGCGGGACGCCGAGTCCGCGACCGCCGACGTCACGGGGCTGCACGTCAACGTCGCGATCGGGTACGGCGGCCGGCGGGAGATCGCCGACGCCGTCCGCTCGTACCTCACCGAGCGTGCCGCCGAGGGCGTGCCGCTGGAGGAGATCGCCGCGACGTTCGACGTCGAGCACATCGCCGACCACCTCTACACCAAGGGCCAGCCCGACCCCGACCTGGTCATCCGCACGTCGGGGGAGCAGCGGCTCGGGGGGTTCATGCTCTGGCAGTCGGTGCACTCCGAGTACTACTTCTGCGAGGCGTACTGGCCGGACTTCCGGCGGGTCGACTTCCTGCGCGCCGTGCGCGACTACGCCGCCCGGGAGCGCCGTCGCGGCCGCTGAGGCGACGCGCGGGTGAACATCTGGTTTCGGCGGTCGCGGCGCGCGTGTCGCTGGCGCGGACGGGCCCGGGGCCGGGCGTAGCGTCCGAGCCAACGGACGGCACCCGCCGTCCCACGGGAGGCCAGCCCATGGAGCATCCGCTCCGGGAGGAGGGCCGGTCGTGGTCCCTCGTCCGGGCCGGCCGTCCTCGTCCCGCAACCGAGCGCCGTACGCACCCCCGGGGGAGCGGCGCGAGGAGCCCGATGCGGCGCTGAGCAGCGCCGGAGGGAGCCTGCCGTGGTCAGCAAGCTGGGAACCGACACCGCCACCACCGACCAGCCGGAGGGGCGCAGGACGCACGTCCTCGACACGTCCGTCCTGCTGTCCGACCCGAAGGCGATCCTGCGGTTCGCCGAGCACGACGTGGTGCTCCCCGTCGTGGTGGTGACCGAGCTGGAGGCCAAGCGGCACCACGCCGAGCTCGGCTACTTCGCCCGCTCGGCGCTGCGCCTGCTCGACGACCTGCGGGTGGCGCACGGCGGGCTCGACGCGCCGCTGCCGATCGGCGACCAGGGCGGCACGCTGCGGGTCGAGCTGAACCACACCGACCCGGCGGTGCTGCCGGCCGGCTTCCGCCTGGGGGACAACGACACCCGGATCCTCGCCTGCGCGGCGAACCTCGCGTCCGAGGGGCACGACGTCACGGTGGTCTCCAAGGACCTCCCGATGCGGATCAAGGCCTCCGCGATCGGGCTGCGCGCCGAGGAGTACCGGCACGAGCTCGCCGTCGACTCCGGCTGGACCGGCATGGACGGGCTCGACCTGACCGAGCAGCAGATGGCCGACCTGTGGGAGCACGAGTCGCTGGCGCTCGCGGACGTCGCCGACGCCCCCGGCCTGCCGTGCCACACCGGGCTGGTGCTGCACAGCCCGCGGGGCTCGGCGCTCGGCCGCGTGACGGCCGACAAGCACGTCCAGCTCGTGCGCGGCGACCAGGACGTCTTCGGGCTGCACGGCCGCAGCGCCGAGCAGCGCGTCGCGATCGACCTGCTGCTGGACGAGGCGATCGGCATCGTGTCGCTCGGCGGGCGCGCGGGCACCGGCAAGTCCGCGCTCGCGCTGTGCGCCGGGCTCGAGGCCGTCCTGGAGCGGCGCCAGCACCGCAAGGTCATGGTGTTCCGGCCGCTCTACGCGGTCGGTGGCCAGGAGCTCGGCTACCTGCCGGGCAACGAGTCCGAGAAGATGAACCCCTGGGCGCAGGCCGTGTTCGACACCCTCGGTGCCGTGGTCAGCCGCGAGGTCGTCGAGGAGGTCATCGACCGCGACCTGCTGGAGGTGCTGCCCCTGACGCACATCCGCGGGCGCTCGCTGCACGACGCGTTCGTGATCGTCGACGAGGCGCAGTCCCTGGAGCGGAACGTCCTGCTCACGGTGCTGTCCCGGATCGGGCAGAGCTCACGCGTGGTGCTGACCCACGACGTCGCCCAGCGGGACAACCTGCGGGTCGGCCGGCACGACGGCGTCGCCGCGGTCATCGAGGCGCTCAAGGGGCACCCGCTGTTCGCCCACGTCACCCTGACCCGCTCCGAGCGCTCCCCGGTCGCCGCCCTGGTCACGGAGATGCTGGAGGGCATCGACCTCTGAGCGAACGCCGAGGGTGCCCTCGATGTGCCGATGGAGGCCTCCGGCGGACCCTCCCTCGCCGGCCGGAGCCCACCCTCGGCGCGCGGGTGGCACCGAGGGGGTCAGGAGCGGGGGTGGGTCATGGAGAGGAGGTCCAGGGCAGCGTCGAGCTCGGGGCCGGTGACCTCGCCGCGCTCGACGTAGCCCAGGGACACGACGGCCTCGCGGACGGTGATGCCCTGGGCGACGGCGTGCTTGGCGATCTTGGCGGCCGCCTCGTAGCCGATCACGCGGTTCAGGGGGGTGACGATGGACGGGCTCGACCCGGCGTAGGCGGCGCCGCGCTCGACGTCGACCTCGATCCCGTCGACGCACCGGTCGGCGAGCACCCGGCAGGCGGCGGCGAGCAGCCGCTCGGACTCCAGCACGGCCTGCCCCATGACGGGGATCTGCACGTTGAGCTCGAACGACCCGGAGGCGCCGGCCCAGGCGACGGTCGCGTCGTTGCCGACGACGCGCGCGCCGACCATGAGCACCGCCTCGGGGATCACCGGGTTGACCTTGCCGGGCATGATGGACGACCCGGGCTGCAGGTCGGGGATCCGGATCTCGCCGAGCCCGGTGTTCGGCCCGGAGCCCATCCAGCGCAGGTCGTTGCAGATCTTGGTGAGGCTGACCGCGACGGTGCGCAGCGCACCGGACAGCTCGACCAGCCCGTCGCGGGCGCCCTGGGCCTCGAAGTGGTCGCGGGCCTCGGTGACCGGCAGGCCGGTGTCCTCGGCCAGCAGCGCGATGACCCGCTGCGGGAAGCCCGCGGGGGTGTTGATGCCGGTGCCGACCGCGGTGCCGCCGAGCGGGAGCTCCGCGACGCGGGGCAGCGTCGCCTGCACGCGCTCGACACCCCGGCGGACCGCGGCCGCGTAGCCGCCGAACTCCTGGCCGAACGTGACCGGCGTGGCGTCCATCAGGTGGGTGCGGCCGGACTTCACGTCGCCGGCGTGCTTCGCCGCCAGCCGCTCGAGCGCCGCCGCGAGGTGCTCCAGCGCGGGCAGCACGTCGTGGACCGCGCCGTCGGTCGCGGCGACGTGCACGGACGTCGGGAACACGTCGTTGGACGACTGCGAGGCGTTCACGTGGTCGTTCGGGTGGACGTCGGCCCCGAGCGCCCGGGAGGCGAGCGTCGCGAGCACCTCGTTCATGTTCATGTTCGAGGACGTGCCCGAGCCGGTCTGGTAGACGTCGACCGGGAAGTGCGTGTCGTACCGGCCCGCGGCGACCTCGTCGGCAGCGGCGGCGATCGCGTCGGCCACGGCGGGATCGAGGATGCCGAGCTCGGCGTTCGCGCGCGCGGCGGCCTTCTTCACCCGGGCGAGCGCGGCGAGGTGCCCGCGCTCGAGCGTCGTCCCGCTGATCGGGAAGTTCTCCACGGCCCGCTGCGTCTGCGCGCGGTACAGGGCGTCGGCCGGGACCCGGACCTCGCCCATCGTGTCGTGCTCGATCCGGAAGCGGGAGCGGTCGGCGTCGACGGCTCGGTCCTCGTGCAGGCTCATGTGCCGCATCCTGCCATCGCCCGGCGCACCCGACCCGGGCGTCCGGGACCTTCGTCCCTCGACGTGGCGCAGGTCACACGCGCACGGGCGTCTCACCGACCTCGCCGACCGCCGAGGTCAGCCGGGCGTGGCCGTCGGCGAGCGCGTACTCGACGCCGACGATCGCGCACCGGCCCTCGTCGATCGCCTCGGCCAGGGTGACCGAGTACGAGCGCAGCATGTCGACGGTGTGCCGGACGTGCTCGTGGCCGAGCTCGACGGGGTCGACGGTCGACAGGTCGCGCGGACGACCCTGCGCGTCGGGGCCGTGGGCCAGCGACACGATGCTCGGGATCACCCGGTCGACCACGGCGCGCACGAACCCGCGCGGCAGCTCGCCGGTCGTGAGCGCTGCCGTCGCGGCGGCCACCGCGCCGCACGAGTCGTGCCCGAGCACGACCACCAGCGACGCCCCGAGGATCTCCACGCCGTACTCGATCGACCCGATCACCGTGGTGTCGAGCACGTGCCCGGCGGTCCGGACCACGAACACGTCGCCGAGCCCCTGGTCGAAGATGATCTCGGCGGCGACCCGGCTGTCCGAGCAGCCGAACACCACCGCGAACGGCTGCTGCCCGGCGCTGACCTCCGTGCGGCGGTCGATGCTCTGCGACGGGTGCGCCATGGCGCCGTGGACGAACCGCTCGTTCCCCTCGCGCAGCGCGGACCAGGCCTCGGCGGGGGTGCTGGGGTGTGCCATGCGGCCCATCGTCGCACCCGTCCCGGGGTGCTCGCGGTCGTCGTCCGGCCCGGGGCCGCGCCGCGCGCCGGGTCGGTTCCGGTGGCAGACCCCTCCGGACCGGTGTAGCCCTGGTGGGGGGCACCGGGAGCACGGCGTGGCGCCCCGGTGGGGCGATCACGACGCGGAGGGGAGCGATCGGGGTGCGCAGACGGTCGAGGACGATCGCCGGAGCGGCGGTGCTCGCGCTCGGGGCGGGGCTGGCGGCGTGCGCGCCGGCCGACGACACCCCGGTGCTCACCTGGTACACCAACCCGGACGCCGGGGGGCAGGCGCTGCTGGCGCAGCAGTGCACGGAGGCGGCCGACGGTGCGTACCGGATCGAGGTCTCGGTGCTGCCCCGCGAGGCGAGCTCCCAGCGGGAGCAGCTGGCGCGGCGGCTCGCGGCGAAGGACGCGTCGATCGACCTCATGAGCCTCGACCCGCCGTTCATCCCCGAGCTGGCGAACGCCGGGTTCCTGGCGCCGGTGCCGGACGACGTCGCCGAGACGGTGAGCCAGGACGTCGCCGAGGGTGCGCTGCAGGGCGCGTCGTGGGACGACGAGCTGGTGACCGTCCCGTTCTGGGCCAACACCCAGCTGCTCTGGTACAAGAAGTCGGTCGCCGAGTCCGCGGGCCTGGACCCGGCCACGACGCCCGTGACCTGGGACCAGGTGATGGACGCGGCGCGGGACCAGGATCTCACGCTCGGTGTGCAGGGCATCAAGGCCGAGGCGTACACGGTGTGGATCAACGCGCTGGTCGAGTCGGCCGGCGGGCACGTCGTGGAGAACCCCGAGGCCGCCGCCGAGGACGTCGAGCTCGGCCTGGAGTCCGACGCGGGCAAGGAGGCCGCGCGGATCATCGGGGAGATCGGGCAGGACGGGCTCGGCGGGCCCGGGCTGCCGACCCAGGACGAGAACGCGTCGCTGTCGCAGTTCCAGGGGGACAGCGGCTCGTTCATGGTCAACTGGCCGTTCGTCTGGCCCGCCATGCAGGCCGCGGTCGAGGACGGCACGCTCGACCAGTCGTTCCTGGACGACGTGGGCTGGGCGGTCTACCCGCAGGTCACCGAGGGCACCGACGCCGCCCCGCCGTACGGCGGGATCAACCTCGGCGTCGGCGCGTTCAGCGAGCACGTCGACGAGGCGTACGAGGCCGCGGCGTGCATCGTCGAGCCGGAGCACCAGGCGGCCTACTTCGTGTCGGACGGCAACCCGCCGTCCAGCACCGTCGCGTACGACGACCCCGAGGTGCAGGAGACGTTCCCCATGGCGGACGTCATCCGGCAGTCCCTCGAGCAGGCCGCGCCCCGGCCGCAGACGCCGTACTACAACGAGGTCTCCCAGGGCCTCCAGGAGACGTGGCACCCGCCGCGCTCGGTGGACCCGGACTCGACGCCGCAGGAGTCCACCGACTTCATCACCGCCGTGCTGCGAGGGGAGCGGCTGCTGTGAGCTCCGACGTGAGGACGACGCCGCGCACCGCCGCGACGACCGGGCCGGGCCGGGACAAGCCGCGCAGGAGCGACCGCGCGCGGGCCGAGGCCCGCCTCGGCTGGCTGCTCGCCGGCCCGGCGTTCGTGGTGATGCTGGCCGTCACCGCCTACCCGATCCTGCAGGCCGTCTACGACTCGCTGTTCCGGAACCGGCTCACCGCGCCGGACGACCGGGCGTTCGTCGGGCTCGGCAACTACATCGTGATCCTCGGCGACCCCGTGTTCTGGCAGTCGCTGGGGGTCACGACCGTGATCATGCTCGTCACGGTCGCCATCGAGGTGGTGCTGGGGTTCGGCCTGGCGCTGGTCATGCACCGGGCCATCACCCGGCTCCGCGGGCTGCTGCGCACCTCGATCCTGGTGCCGTACGGGATCATCACGGTCGTCTCGGCCTTCGCGTGGCTGTACGCCTTCGACATCGACTCCGGCTTCGTCAACCACTGGTTCGACTGGTGCCGGGCATCGGTCCCGACCTGAACTGGTTCGCCGGCACGGGCACCAGCCTGTTCGTCATCATCGCCTCCGAGGTGTGGAAGACGACGCCGTTCATCTCCCTGCTGCTGCTCGCGGGCCTGGCGCAGGTGCCGGGCGACCTCGAGGAGGCGGCTCAGGTCGACGGGGCGACCCCGTGGCAGCGGATGCGGCGCGTGGTGCTGCCGAATATGAAGGCCGCCATCATGGTCGCCGTCCTGTTCCGCGCCCTGGACGCGTTCCGGATCTTCGACAACGTCTTCATCATGACCAACGGCGCGAACGGCACCACGGTGCTGTCGCTGCTGGCCTACCGGACGTCGATCGGGCGGCTCGAGATCGGCCTCGGCTCGGCGATCTCCGTGCTGCTGTTCATCTGCGTCCTGATCATCTGCTTCATCGCGATCAAGATCTTCAGGGTCGACCTGGCCGGCGCACGGGGGGAGAAGTGATGGGCGCCCTGACGACGAAGCAGAAGGTCGGCTGGGCCGCCATCACGGTCGCCGTGCTCGTGTACGCGCTGTTCCCGGTGCTGTCGATCATCGCGACGTCCTTCAAGCTGCCGAGCGACCTGACCAGCGGGACGATCGCCTTCCGGAAGGCCTGCCACGTGGTCGCGCCGTCCACCTG
>DAMBCY010000043.1:0-566 GCA_032056255.1 Cellulomonas sp.
GGGGCCGCGGGCGGCGCTCGCGAAGCCGACGACGTACATGAACACCTCCGGCGGCCCGGTGGCGTCGCTCGCGCGGTACTACGACGTGCCGGCCGAGCGGGTCGTCATGGTGCACGACGAGCTGGACATCCCGTTCGGGGAGGTGCGGCTGAAGCTCGGCGGCGGCGAGGGCGGGCACAACGGCCTGCGGGACACCACGAAGGCGCTGGGGACGAAGGACTACCTGCGCGTGCGGGTCGGGGTCGGCCGGCCGCCGGGGCGGATGGACGCCGCGGACTACGTGCTGCGTGACTTCGCGAAGCCGGAGCAGAAGGACCTGCCGTGGCTGGTCGACGCCGCGGCGGACGCCGTGGAGCTGCTGGTGACGGAGGGGCTGGAGCGCGCACAGCTGCGCTTCCACACGCGGACGTCCTGATCCGGGCGGCCGCGCGCGCCGCCGCCGGACCGGTCACCGAGGCCGGCAGCCCCCGGGCTGCCGGCCTCGCGGCGTCTCCGGGGCCGCGCGGGACGCGAGGGTGGCCCGTGAGGGGCCTGTGGGGGGCCCGCGGGAGGCCGCCGCGGGCCCC
>DAMBCY010000043.1:576-16618 GCA_032056255.1 Cellulomonas sp.
CCGGTGAGGTGCGCCCGGGGGGCGGGTCCGGCTGCCGGGCGAGCATCGCTCCTGGTCAGCGCCTCGCTGCTCCGGCGTGAGACACCGTGACGCCCCCGTTCGGGGCGTTCTCGCAGGTCAGGGCGCTGCCGCACCCCACCGTTCCCCCATATGGGTGCGAAAGGGGTGAAAACGGACAGATCGGGCGGACTAGGACAAACACGCTGATATAGCCTCAAGTCACACCAACGCCGCCCGGGGGGACCTGTCATGAGCCTGCTCGACGATCACGACCTCTCGCGCTCCACCGAGCGCGCGGTCGAGGCGCCGGGCCCGGAGGTCGCCGCAGCCGAGCACGAGAGCGCCGACCGGCGCCGTGCCGCCCGCGGGCCACGGCTGTCCTGGGCCTCCGACCGGCCGTTCTACGAGCCGCACGGCACCGCCGCCCCCTCGGGGTGGCGCAGCCAGCACACGACCTACCAGATCGAGATGCTCGCCCGGGACGTCGTCCTCGCCACGGCCATCCCGACCCTGCTGCTGTTCGCCATGCACGGCGTCTCGCTGCTGCAGCTGACCTGGGGCGTGCTGATCGGCATCCTGTTCATCGCGATGGTGGCGGTCGAGCGGGGCTACGACAAGCAGGTCCTCGGGGACGGCCACCTGGAGTTCGAGGCGGTGATCCGCGGCGGCGTGCTGACCGCGGCGGGGCTCGCCCTGCTGGCGGTCGGCCTGGACGTCGAGGTGCCGCGGACGATCGTGTTCCTCACCCTGCCGCTCGTGGTCCTCGTGCTCATCACCGCCCGCCACATCGCCCGTCGCGCGCTGCACAAGCGCCGGGCGGCGGGGGAGTCGATGCGGCGCACGCTCGTGGTGGGCGACGCGTCCTCGATCGCGCACGTGGTGGACGACCTGCGCGGGCTGCCGCAGCACGGGTACCACATCGCCGGGGTCTGCGTGCCGTCCTTCGACGGACCGGTGCCGGCCCTGGGCGTGCCGGTGCTCGGCAGCGTCTCGGACGTCGTGCAGGTCGCGGTGGACGGCGAGTTCGACGTCGTCATCGTCACCGGCTCGGAGCTCTCCGGGCAGGCGCTGCGCCGGCTGTCCTGGGCGCTGCAGCGCACCAGCACCGAGCTGGTGGTCGCCCCCGGGATCGTCGAGGTGTTCGGTCCGCGCGTGACGCTGGAGCCGACGGCCGGCCTGTCTCTCATCCACGTGAACGCGGCGGAGTCCCGCCGGTCGCGGATCATCACCAAGCAGGTGTTCGACACGCTCTTCGCGCTCGGCGCGCTGCTGGCGCTGTCGCCGGTCCTGCTGGCCACGGCCATCGCGGTGAAGACGACCAGCCCCGGCCCGATGCTGTTCAAGCAGACCCGGGTGGGCAAGGAGGGCCGGGAGTTCTCCATGCTGAAGTTCCGCAGCATGGTGGTCGACGCCGAGGAGCGGCTGGCCGAGCTGCGCGCGGCGAACCAGGCCGACGGCCCGCTGTTCAAGATGGACCGCGACCCGCGGATCACCAAGGTCGGGCACTTCCTGCGCAAGCACTCGCTCGACGAGCTGCCGCAGCTGCTCAACGTGATCCGCGGCGACATGGCGCTGGTCGGGCCCCGGCCGCCGCTGCCGTTCGAGGTCGCCCAGTACCGCGAGTCCGCCCGCCGCCGCCTGCTGGTGAAGCCGGGCCTGACGGGTCTGTGGCAGATCAGCGGCCGGGCGGACCTGGCCTGGGAGGACGCGGTCAAGCTAGACCTGCGCTACGTCGAGAACTGGTCGATCGCGTTCGACCTCATGATCCTGTGGCGCACCGTGCACGTCGTCGTGAGCGGACATGGCGGTCGTTGACGGCGTCGCGCTGGCGCACGACTACGCCACCCAGCGCGGCGGGGCCGAGCGCGTCGCGCTGGTGATGGCGGAGGCGTTCCCGGGTGCGCCGATGTACACGACGCTGTACCACCCCGAGGGCACGTTCCCGGAGTTCGCGCCGCTCGACGTGCGCACCAGCCCGCTGGACCGGGTCGGCGTGCTGCGCCGGCACCACCGGCTGGCGCTCCCGCTGCTGGCCGGTGCGGTGCGGGCGACCCCCATCGAGGCGGACGTCGTGCTCGCGTCGTCCACCGGCTGGGCGCACGGGTTCCCGACCACGGGGCGCAAGGTCGTGTACTGCCACGCCCCGGCGCGCTGGCTCTACCAGACCGACCGGTACCTCGGGCCCGCGCGCGGGTCCGGGTCGGGCGAGGCCCCGGTCGCGGGCGGCGGGGCGCAGCGCCGGCTCGCCGCCGCCGCGCTCGGGCTGCTCGCCCCCGGGCTGAGGCGCTGGGACCGGCGCGCGGCGCGGTCCGCCGACCGGTACCTGGCCAACTCCACGGTCACGGCCCGGGCGATCCGGGAGGTGTACGGCATCGAGGCGGAGATCCTGCCGCCCCCGCCGGCCATGCTCCCCGACGGTCCCGAGACCCCGGTGCCGGGGGTGGAGCCCGGCTTCCTGCTGTGCGTCGCGCGGCTCCTGCCGTACAAGAACGTCGACGTCGTGATCGAGGCCGTCCGGCGCACGCCCGGCGCCCGGCTCGTCGTGGTCGGCGACGGCCCGGAGCGCGCGGCGCTCGCCGCCCGGGTGCGCGACCTGCCGCGGGTGCACCTGGCGGGCCGGGTCGACGACGCCAGCCTGCGCTGGCTGTACCGGCACAGCGCCGCCCTGGTCGCCGCGTCCTACGAGGACTACGGCCTGTCCCCGCTGGAGGCCGCCGCCTTCGGCCGCCCGTCCGTCGTGCTGCGCGACGGCGGGTACCTCGACACCGTCCGCGACGGCGTCACCGGGGAGTTCTTCGACGCCCCCGACCCCGACCTGGTGGCCGAGGCCGCCGGCCGCGCGCTGGCCCGCACGTGGGACCCCTCCGTGCTCACCGCGCACGCCGACGCCTTCGCCGCGGGGCGGTTCGTGGAGCGGCTGCACGCGATCGCGCTCGAGGAGCGCGCCCTGCTGCACCCCGCTCGCGTCCCGGCGACCGCCCGCCCCGAGCCCGTCCCGACCGAGAGGCGCCTCCCATGACCCTGCAGGACATGTTCCGGACCGTGTGGTTCGGCAAGTGGCTGGTCCTGGTGTCCGTGCTGGCGGCCTTCGGCGGCGCGTGGCTGTACGTCGACCGCCAGGAGCCGGAGTACGCGTCCGAGACCGTGGTGCGTCTGGTCGACGCCGAGACCCTCGCGGCGTCCGGCATCCGGCTGGAGAGCGACCCGAGCCTCACGACCGGCGACGACGTGTCGCAGGCCGCGGCGAAGGCGCTCGGCGGCGGCGGCGCGCTGGCGAGCGAGCTGGCGGGGCGGACCACGGCGCAGTACGCGCCGGAGAACGCGAACAACGTCGTGGTCACCGAGACCGGGCTGGACCCCGGCACGACCGTCGAGCGGGCGAACGCCGTGGCCACGGCGTACGTCGCGGCGCTGCAGGTGCAGTACGACGGGCAGATCGCGAGCATGCAGCAGCGCCTGGACACGCTCTCGACCAGCATCGACGAGCAGCAGAAGGCGATCACGGAGTCCCGGCGGGCCGCCGCCGCGGCCGCCGCCCTGGCGAACCCCGACGCGCCGTTCGAGCCGGTCGAGGGCCTGCTCGAGGCGCAGTACGCCACGACGATGGAGCAGTACCAGACGCTGTCCTCGCAGCTCACGCAGGCACAGCTCCTCGCGTCCCCGGCGTCGATCCTGCAGAACGCGGTGGGCGCGACGCTCACGACGATCCCGCCGCTGCTGATCTACGTGATCGCCGGGCTCGCCGGCCTGCTCGTCGGCATCGGCCTCGCGGTGGTCCGGCGCGGCCTCGACACGAAGGTCCGCACGACCGGCGCGGCCCGGCGCAGCGCCGCCGCCCCGGTGCTGGCGCGCCTGTCCGGCACGGCCGCGGCCCTCAAGTCGTACGAGGCGGAGGGCACGCTGCCCGTCGCGCGGCGCGAGGCGACCGACTACACCCGCTCGGTCCGCGAGCTGCGCACCACCCTGCAGGCCGCGGTGGAGTCCGACTCCGGGGCGGGCGCCGTGATCGTGGTGACCGCGGCCGACGTCGAGACGCCGCGGTCGTTCGTCGCCGCGAACCTCGCGGCGTCCTGGGCGCTGTCCGGTCGCAGCGTGATCGTGCTGTCGGGCGACCTGCGCCAGCCGCGCCTCAACGCCCTGCTGCCGGCGTCCGCGGACGTCCCGGTCGGCGCGGGCCGCGACGGGGGACGGTCCCGCACGGGCGTGCTGCCCACCGCGATCCCGCACCTCTCGGTGCACCCGGCGCTCCAGACGGAGCTCGACCCCGCGGACTACCTCGCCAGCGACGAGGTGCGCACCCTCCTGGAGCACCTGCGGCGCAGCGCCGACGTGGTCATCGTCGACGCCCCGCCGATGCTGGTCGCCGCCGACGCCACGATCCTCGGCTCGTACGCCGACGGCGTGCTGCTGGCGGTCACGCTCGGGCACACCCCGATCGGGGCCGTCGAGGAGTCCGCCGAGCGCCTGCGGGCCGCGAACGCCGACCTGCTGGGCCTGTCGCTCGACGGCTCCGTGGAGCGCCGCCACGTCCGGTACGAGGCGACCTACGCGTACGCCGGAGCCGACGAGACGCCCGAGGCGGCCGCGGACGCCGAGGCGGACGCGAGCGGGGACGCCGCCGGGGCGGGGGCCGGGCGCCCGTCCGAGGACGGCGCGCCGGCGGCCGAGGCCTCCGTGCCCGCCCAGCCCGAGGGGACCGGGCCCGCGTCCGAGGACCGCGCCGGGAAGGACCGCGCGGCCGTCGGCGTCGAGTCCCCGTGACCCGGTGACGCCGGTGAGGGTGGTCGTCCTCGACCACACCGCGCAGCTCGGCGGGGCGGAGCTCGCGCTGCTGCGCACCGTGGCGGCCCTCGACCCCGCCCAGGTCGACGTCGACGTGGTGCTGTTCGCCGACGGGCCGCTGGTCCCGCTGCTGCGCGGGGCCGGCGCCCGGGTGCACGTGCTGCCGCTGGACCCGCGCATCGCGGCCACCGACCGGGCCGCGGCCGGTCGCTCCGTGCTCGGCGCGGCCCGGTCGGTCGCGGGGACGCTGCCGTTCGCGGTGCGCCTCGGGCGGCTGCTGCGCCGGCTGGACCCCGACGTCGTGCACACGACGTCGCTCAAGGCGGACCTCGTGGGGCTCCCCGCGGCCGCCCTCGCGCGTCGCCCGCTGGTCTGGCACGTGCACGACCGGATCGCGGACGACTACCTGCCCGGACCGGTGGCGCGGGTGCTGCGCGCGCTCGCCCGCCGGGGGCCGCGGCATGTCGTGGTGAACTCCCGGGCGACCGCGGCCACGCTGCTGCCGCTGCCGCGCGGCTGGACCCTGGCGTACCCGGGGCTCGCGCCGGAGCAGGTCGCGCCGGACCCGGCCGCCCGGCGCGCGCACGACCGTCCCGCGGGGCCGGTCGTCGGCCTCGTCGGCCGGGTGAGCCCGACCAAGGGCCAGCGGGAGTTCGTCGAGGCGTGCGCGCTGCTGGCCGACCGCTTCCCGGAGGCGCGGTTCCGGGTGGTCGGCGCCGCGCTGTTCACCGAGGCGGCGTACGAGGCGGAGGTGCGCGAGCTCGCCGAGCGGCGCGGGATCGCCGAGCGCACCACCTGGACCGGCTGGGTCGCCGACCCGGTCGCGGAGGTGGACGGGCTGTCCGTGCTGGTGCACGCCTCCCCGGTGCCGGAGCCGTTCGGCCAGGTGGTCGCCGAGGGGATGGCCCGCGGGGTCCCGGTCGTGGCGACGGCGGGCGGCGGGGTGGACGAGATCGCGGTGGCCGCGGACGGCACCGAGCGCGCGCTGCTGGTCCCGCCGCGGGACGTCGCCGCGCTGGCCGACGCGGTCGCCCGGGTGCTGGACCGGCCGGAGGAGGCCGCCGCGCGCGCGGACCGCGCCTGGAAGGACGTGCAGTCCGAGTTCGCGGTCGCCCGGACCGCGGAGCGGCTGACCGCCGTGTGGCGGCAGGTGGCGCTCAGCCGGCGGTCGCGCGCACGCGGTTGAGCACCGCGGCCATCTCCTGCACCCGGTCCGACCAGCGCGGCACGTCGGCGGGCTCCGCCGTGCCGGGCGCGGTGCCGGGCGCGGTGCCCGCCGCGCGATCCGCGCCGTCCGCGAGCACCCGCGCCACCGCGTCCGGGAGGTTCTGCGGGGAGGCGGTCGTGACCCGGTCGGCCGGCTGGTCCCGGAACCCGGCGACGGGCGTGGCCACGATCGGCCGGCCCACGGCCAGGTACTCGTAGAGCTTGATGGGGTCGAGCGAGTCGGTGAACTCGTCGACCACGTGCGGCACCACCAGGGCGCCGGCGTGCTGGAGGTAGGCGGGCACCAGCGCGGCGGGGCGCGGGCCGAGCACCAGGGCGCCGGCGGCGTCGAGCCGGGTGAGGTCCAGCGGGTCCAGCAGCGCCGGGCCGACCAGCACCAGGCGGGCCCCCGCGGCGCGCAGGTGCGTCGCGAGCCGCAGGCAGGCCTCCACGTCGAGCCGGTCGGGGTGCAGCGTGCCGACGTAGACGGCGTACGGCGCGTCCGGCACGTCCGCGGGGCGCGCGGCGGGCGTGCGGTACGCGTCCACGTCCACCGCGTTGGTGAGCAGCGTGACCGGGCGGGCCGCGCCCTTGGAGCGCACCAGCGCGGGCGAGCAGACCACGACCTCGGCGCAGCGGGCCATGAGCTCGTCCTCGGCTGCCTGGATGCGGTCGTGCTCGGCGGGCTCGCGGACGGCGCGCAGCCAGTCGTCGGTGATGTCGTACAGGGCCCGCCAGCCGGTGCCGCGCAGCACGGCGGCCCCGTCGGGGTCGTTGACCCAGAGCACGGGGTCGACCATGCCCACGCGCCGGGCGACCCGCGCGACGCCGCGGGCCCGGCGGTCGTCGCCGCGCGGGTCGAGACGCCGGGGCAGCCACTTCGTCGGGCGGAACGCCCACGCGCGGCCCGCCGGGGCGCCGTCGGCCGGGCCGAGGCGGCGCAGCGGCCGGCCGAGCGTGGGGGACGCGCCGCGGCGCAGGTCGTGCAGGTGGTCGACGGGCGGCTCGACGAACAGCACGCGCAGGTCCGGGTCCGTGGCGAGCAGACCGGCGACCAGGTGCTGGTTGCGCCGCCACACCTCGTCCCACGGCTCGAGCGAGACGACGACCAGGTCCCGCCGGGCGCCGCGGGCCGCGCGCGCGGCGGGGCTGTCGACGGGGCCGAGCGGGGCCGCGGGGGACCCGTGCGTGGCGGCGGTCACCGCGCCACGGCCCCGGCCTCGGGCAGCGCCCGGCCGTCGCCGTCGCCACGGGCGGTGGCGCGGGAGCCGAGCACCGCGGCGTACACCGCGCCGATCCGGTCGGCGTGCGTCTCGAGCCCGAACCGGCGCTGCTGCACCGCACGGAGCTCCTCGCCGTAGGCGGCGCGGCGCTCGGGGTCGTGGGCGAGCCGGGCCAGCGCCGCGCCCGCCGCGGCGAGGTCGGCGGCGCCCTCCGTGCCGACCAGGACCGCGCCGTCCGCCGAGCCGACGGTCTCGTCGTGGCCGCCGCCGCGGCCCGCGACCACGGGCGTGCCGTGCGCCATCGCCTCGACCACCGACAGGCCGTAGGGCTCGTCGGGCCGGGGGGCGAGGAACACCGCGGCGCTGCCGAGCAGCGCGTCCATGTCGGTGCGCGCCCCGAGGAACCGCACCGAGCCGGCGACGCCGAGCTCCGCGGCCAGCGCCTCGAGCTCGGGGAGCAGCGCCCCGGTCCCGGCGACGTGCAGCTCCCACCCCTCGGCCGCCAGCCCGGAGCCCGCCCACATCCGCAGGCCGAGGTCGGTGCGCTTCTCGGCCTCGAGGCGCTGCGCCATGAGGACGACGGGGCGCCGGGGGGCCGGGATCGCGACCGGCGGGGGCGCGCTCGGCACCCCGGGGTGCACGACGGTGGAGGGGCCCTCGACGCGGTCGGCGACGAACCGGCTGATCGCCACCTGGGCGGCGAGCCGCGGCGTGACGTACCGCCCGACCAGGCGGCCGACCCCGGAGGAGCCGCGGCGGTCCGCGAAGTGCCGCGTCGCCACGACCGGAGCCCGGCCCACGGCGACGGCGGCCAGCTCGGCCGCGGTCATGTGCGCGTGGACGACCCGGGTGTCCAGCCCGCGCAGCGCGGCGGCGGCGCGCAGCGGGGTGGGGGCGGGTGCCCACCGCACGCCCGAGCCCGCGAGCTCCGCGGGCATGCGGCCGGCGGCGCCGCCCAGCACCTGTACCTGCAGGCCGCGGGCGTCCTGGGTGCGCGCGAGGGTGGTCACGTAGCGCTCGACGCCGGCGAAGGCGTCGGTGCACACCACGTGCACGACGTCGGTGGTCACGAGTGCTCCCGGTGGCCGATCGGCAGGGCGGGGCGGCGCAGCCGCCGGTGGGGGGTCGCGTGCGCGTCGAGGTCGTCGGCCGGGCGCGCGCTCGCGTGGGCGGGCAGCGCGCCGTCCGCCCCGCCGGCCCGCGTCGCGTACGCCTGGGCGCCGAGGCAGACGCCGGCGATGACGAACGGGATCGACACCTGGCCGGCGACCCAGAACAGGTCGAACTGCCCCTGGACGAACCGCATGAGCACCATGACGAACGCGAGCGTCCCGAACCGGGAGTCCACCCGCCACAGGATCACGAGGATCACCAGGAACATCAGCAGGAACCCGATCAGCCCGACGATGCCGCCCGAGGACAGCATCTCGAACTCGGCGTTCGGCGGCTGGAACTGCTCGGCGAACCGGTCGGTGTACCACCAGCGCAGCCCGGCGCCGAACCAGGGGTACTGCTCCCAGATCTGCAGGGACTGCGCGAACCAGGTGAGGCGCTGGAACGCCGAGTTGTACTGGTCGCCGGACTCGAGCTGGTCCTGCAGCAGCGAGCCGACGAGCAGCGCGCCGCCGCCGACCGCGACCAGGACGAGCTTCGAGCGGTGCCGGTGCGGGTCGGGGCGCAGGGCGACGATCGCGACGGCCACGGCGACGCCGATCAGGGCCTGCCGGGACTGGGCGACGAGGATGCCGACGACGAACAGCCCGAACAGGGACAGGCACACCAGGTCGTTCCACCGCAGCCACCGGGGGCGGGTGTAGACGATCATCGCGGCGAACGCGAGCACGCAGCCGATGTAGTTCTTGTGCATCATGAACGGCTCGTTCAGGTACACCGGGCCGGTGTTCCCCTGCGCGAGGTTGACCGCGAACTGGCCCAGGGCCGCCAGCGCCACGACGACGCTCGCGCCCACGTAGAGGCCGAGGCCGAGGCGGGCGTAGCCGGCCGCGCCGACCGCCCAGCCCACCAGCAGGGCCCCGCCGACCAGCAGCCAGGAGTGCACCCACTCGACCGCGTTCGCGGCGTACGGGTTCGCGATCACCGTGAACAGCACCGTGGCCTGGTAGAACGCGGACGCCCACAGCACGCCCCGCATCGCCCGGGTGAGGGGACGGCGGCAGAACAGCAGCGCGGGCCAGAACGCCACGAACAGCACCAGGTCCGACACTGACAGCGCGCCGCCCACCCGGTTGATCAGCAGCACGGCGGGCACCGCCAGCACCGGGACGGCCATGGGCTCGCGCAGCGTGAGGCCGACGACGAGCAGCAGCACGCCGAGCCCGAGGGTGAGCCACGGCTGCGCCGCGGTCAGCAGCGCGAGGACGACGAACACCACGACCAGGGCGGCGGCCAGGGCGGCGCGGCGCGACGGCCGGGGGGACGGCAGGCGCTCCAGCACCTCCGGCCCCGGGAGCCGGCGGTGCGGCCGCACCCCGGGGGCCAGGGTCGCGGGGTCCGGGAGCACGGGGGCGGCTGCGGTGGCCGGGGTGGCCGGGGCGTCGGTCGTCATGCGGCGGTCTCCCGGTCGTCGAGGTGGCCGGCCGGCGGACGCCCGGCCGGGCCGGCGGGTCCGAGGTCGTGGTCGGGTGCCGGCGGCTGCGGCGCGCGGGGGGTGCGGGGGTCGCCCAGGGCGGCCTCGGCGCGCAGCGGACCCCGCGCGTACAGCGCGAGCCGCAGCCGGGCGGACCGGCCCCGGTCCCCGGGCAGCGCGGCGCGCGGCACGCTGCCGAGCAGCACCGCCGCCCGCGCGGACGCCCAGCCGGCCGCGCCGTGGTGCGTCCGGAGGTACCGCTCCTGGGAGGCGTGGAAGTGGGTCTCGCGACGGGCCGGGTCCGTGCTGGTGCCCGCGCCGACGTGGTGCGCGTGCACGTCGGCGGCGACCGCCGTGCGCCAGCCTGCGTCGTGCGCGCGCCGCTGCCAGTCGGTCTCCTCCGAGTAGAGGAAGTACGCCTCGTCGAACCCGCCGACCTCGTCGAGGGCCTCGGCGCGCAGCAGGAGCACCGAGCCGATGACGAAGCCGTCGCCCGGCCCGGTCGCCGCGGGCAGCCCCAGGCCGGCCGCCTGCCGCCAGGCGCCCGCGGGGGTCGGGAACGGCCACCGCACCCGGGCGGGGGTGCCGTCCTCGTCGCTCTGGGCGGGGCCGACGGCCGCGAGGCCGGGGTCGGCGCGCAGGCGCCGGTGCAGCGCGCGGGCCGCGTCGGCGGAGACCCGGGCGTCGGGGTTGACGAGCAGCACGTCGGAGCCGGGGACCCGGCGGTCGCGCAGCGCGACGTTGACGGCCGACCCGAAGCCGAGGTTCGCGCCCGGGTCGAGGTAGCGCGCACCGGCGGCCTCGGCCACGCGGCGGACCTCGGGGTCGCCGGAGTTGTCGACCACGGTGACCGGCAGCTCGCCGGTCAGCGGCGCGAGGGCGCGCTCGAGCAGCGCGGGCGCGCCGTACGCCACGACGACGGCCTCGAGGCCGGGGGGCGGGCCGGGCTCGTCGGCCGCCGCGTGCACCCCCGGCAGCCCGCGGTACATCGCCTCGTACCGCTCCGCGATGGCCGCCCAGGTGTACTCCCGGGCCCGCTCGAGCCCCGCGGCGCGCATCCGGGCGGCCCGCTCCGGGTCGTCGAGCACGACGGCCAGCGCCCGGGCCAGCGCCGGGGCGTCGCCGGGCGGGACGAGGGTGCCGGCCCCGCCGACGACGTCCCGCAGCGCGCCGGAGTCGGAGGCGACCACGGGGACGCCGGCGGCCATCGCCTCGACGGCGACGCGGCCGAACTGCTCCAGCCAGCCCGGCGTGGGCACCGAGGGCACGGCGAGGACGTCGAGGTCGCGGTAGAACGCGGCGAGCTCGGCGCCCGCGAGGTGGCCGTGGAACGTCACGCGGCCGGCGAGCGCGGGGGTCGTGGCGCGGCGGCGCAGCGCGGCCTCGTGCGGGCCGGCGCCGGCGATCGCCACGTGCAGCCGGGGGTCCGCCTCCGCGGCGTCGAGCAGCACGTCGAGCCCCTTGTGCGGAGCCAGGAGCCGGCCGACGTAGCCGGTGCGCGCGGGGGCTGCCGCACCGGCTACGTCGGGGTCCGAGGGCCCGGGGCCCGGGGATGCGGCGGCGGGCGGTTCCACGCCGAGCCCGACGACGTGCGCGGGGGCGGTGAGGCCCTTGGCGCGCAGCACGTCGGCCGCCTCGGCGTTGCAGACGCTGACCGCGCCCGCGCCGCGCAGCGCGCGCGCCTCCCACCACCGGAACGGCGGCGGGTAGCGCTTGGCGATGTTCTGCGCGGAGTAGAGCACGTAGGGCGCCTGCCGGCGGCCGAGCAGCCGGCGCAGCGCCCGCAGGGCGAGCACCTCCGCGGTGGCGAGCGCGGCGGGCTCCTCGTGCAGGTCGAGCACGTCCCAGTCCTCGCCGAGCGCCCGCCACAGGGGCCGGGGGTCGTAGAGGAACACGTTCGGGTGACGCCCGAGCGTGCGGACCCCGACGACGTCCTCACCGGGCTGCGGCTCCAGGTCGACCGGGCGGCCGCCCTCCTCCCAGGTGCGGGCGGACAGCGTGCGGACGGTCATCCCGCGGTCGCGCAGCGCGGCCTCGCGGCCGCGCCACGCCGTGACGACGGCGCTGTGGGAGATCCGCAGGACGCGCATGGGGACCATCGTGCCGGGACACCTCACAATTCGGACATCTGGGGCAAAAGGTTCACCCGACCGCCGAGGGTGAAACCCCGGCCACCTCGGCGAGCACCGCGTCGAGCCTCCCGCGGGCCCAGGTCCAGTCCCGGGCGAGGGCGTGCTTGCGGCCGGTCGCGCCCACCCGGCGGCGCAGGGCCTCGTCGTCCGCCAGCGCCGCGAGGGCCGCCGCCAGGTCGTCCGGGTCGTCCGGTCGCACCGGCACCCCGGCCTCGCCCATCACCTCGGGGATGCCGCCGATCGCGGAGGCCACCACGGGCACCCCGCTGGCCATCCCCTCCATCACGGTGAGCGCGAACGGCTCGGCCCACCGCGACGGCACGACGACGACGTCCGCCTGCCGGTAGACCTCCGCGACCTCGGCGCGCGGGGTGAACGGCCGCAGGCGCACCCGGTCGCCCAGCGCCGCGGCCCGCTCGCGCACCTCGCGCTCGTAGGGCGACGGCTGCGCCCCGGCGTCGAAGTTCTGCGACCCGACCAGCGTGATCTCGACGTCGTCCCGGCCCAGCCGCGCGGCGGCGTCGACCAGCACGTCCGCCCCCTTGTCCGGGATCATCCGGCCGACGAACAGCACGCGCAGCCGCTCGCCGCGCGCCGGGTCCGCCCGGGGGGAGAACCGGGTGGTGTCCACGCCGTTCGGCACGACGCGCAGCCGGTCCCGCAGGCGTGCGGGCAGGTGGTCGGCGGTCTGCTCGGCCAGCGCGCCGCTCACGCAGACGATCGCGGCCGCGCGGCCGAGCACCCGGTCCGCCTCGCGCCGGGAGTACGTGCGCAGCAGCAGGTTGTGGGCGTACAGCACCGCCGCGTGCCGGTCGTGCACCAGCGGCACGAGCTGCGGCGCGTTGTGCGCGAGGACGACGCCGGGCTCCCAGGAGTCCTGGGCGGCGACGGTCGGGCGCAGCGTCCGGCGCGCGCCGGGCCGCGGCAGGCTGAGCCGCCCGGCCGCCGCGTCCAGGTACCGGTCGTACCCGCGCCCGGGGGCGAGCGGGTACCCGACGACGTCCGCGCTGGCGTACCGGTCCGGGTAGGTGCCGTCCGCGACGGCGACGCGGGGCCGGGGTGCGCCGACCGCGGCGTCCTCCGGCACGGCGGCGCACAGCCCGTCGACGACGGTCGGGATCGCCGACCCGGTGCGGGGGGAGAAGTGGTCGCCCGGGGTCAGCACGTGCACCTCGGGGACGCGGGCACCCGTCATCGCCGCCGGCTCCGGGGCTCCAGGCCGAGCGCCGCCCACACGTCGGCGGCGGGGCCGCGCCACCGGGGCACCGTCCACGCCACCGGGATCGTGGCGAGGCAGCGCGCCTTCTCGGCCGCGCCGACGGGGGAGGCCAGCACACCGCGGGCGAGCTCGACGCTGACCTTGGTGTGCGGGAACGCGAACCGGACGGAGGCCGACGGTGCGTGCCACGCGATCTGCGCCTGGCCCTGCTGCGAGAACTGCTCGGCGTGCCGCCGCTGCCAGAACAGCTGCTCGGGCACCAGCTGGAACGGCCCGCGGCAGGCGAGCTCGGCCAGGACCACGAGGTCGTTGCCGACGGTCGGCCGGATGCCGCGGGTGCTGCGCAGCGCCTCGGTGCGGTGCAGGCCGTAGAACAGGTGCGCCGCCTGGGCCCGGAGGAAGTGCGCCATCCGCTCGTGCGGGGTCGGCTGGTCGCAGGCCAGGCCGGCGTCGTTCAGGTCCTCGGTGATGATGCCGCCGGCGTCGATGATCTGGGTGCGCGGGTAGACCAGCACGGTGGCCGGGTCGGAGTCGGCGAACACCTCGAGGCAGCGCCGCACGAAGGCGGGACGCCGGACGTCGTCGGCCGCGGCCCAGGTGAAGTACGGCGCGCGGGCCAGGTCGACCAGGTGGTTGAAGTTCCACCGGCCGCCGCGGTTCTGCTCCTGCCGGTGGTACCGGATGCGCGGGTCCTGGGCGGCGGCCGCGCGGCAGATCTCCTCCGTCGCGTCGGTGGACGCGTTGTCGGAGATGACGATCTCGATGTCCGCCTCGTCCTGCGCGCGGACGGAGTCCAGGGCCGCGGGCAGGTACTTCTCGCCGTTGTAGACGGGGATGCCCACGGTCGCGCGGGGGGTGCCGGTGCTCGTGCTCGTCATGCTGGGCCCGCCTTCGGATCGGTCTGCGGTGGGGGTCGGGCTGGGTCGGGGCGCGGTCGCCGCTCAGGTGCGCCGGGGGCGCGGGAGCAGCGCGCCGGTCCAGCGCAGGGTCTCGCGCGTCACGGCCCGCGGGTCGAGGTACCAGGAGCGGGCGTAGTGCGTCGCGAACGCCCGCGCGTCCCGGGAGCCGAGCGAGGCGCGGGCCCGGTCGAACGCCTGCCGGGAGGTGGCCTCCCGCACCCGGGTCCGGCCCAGCCGCAGCGCCGCGCGGCCGGCGCGCTCGCGGTCGCTGCCGCGCAGCAGCCGGTCCTCGCGGCGGAACAGCTCGCCGGTGCTGCGCCAGACGCCCCAGTAGCGCTGCGAGGCCCCGGCGCCGTGCGTGTAGTACCGGGCCAGCGGCTCGGTCTCGCGGGCGACGCGGGCGCCGGACCGGGTGAGCCGCAGCCAGAGGTCCAGGTCCTCCGAGAGCGAGCGGCCCTCGTCGAACCCGCCGGCGGCCTCGAACGCGCTGCGCCGCACCACGGTGGTGGTGGGGAAGACGTTGTCGCCGGCCAGCAGGCCCAGGTAGGACGTCGGCTCGGCGTAGTCCCACACGCTGGTGCCGTCGGGGCGGTGCCAGTAGAACGCCGAGTAGCCGAGGTCGGCGCCGGTACGCTCCAGCAGGTCGCCCATCGCCGCGAGCTTGCGCGGCAGCCAGGCGTCGTCGGCGTCGAGGAAGGCGATCCACGGCGCCGACGTCGCGCGCACGCCGTGGTTGCGCGCGGCCGAGACCCCGGTCGGCGGCTGCGTCACGACGCTGATCCGCGGGTCCAGGTCCGCGCACCAGGACAGGCCGTCGCGGGAGCCGTCGTCGACGACCACGGCCTCCCAGTCCCCGCGGGACTGGGCCACGACGCTGTCCAGCGCGGCGCGCAGCAGCGCCGGGTCGGGGTCCCGGGCGGGGACGACGACCGCGAAAGCCGGGCGCTCGGGCATGTCACCTCGTCTGCTGGGATGGGGAGATGTGCGGCAGTCTAGGTGTCCGGTTTGGGGGTGTATGGCCCCATATGGGTGATGTACCGGGTGACCTCGCCGTCCGGCCCCGGACCACCCGGGCGCGGCGTGCTACGTTCCGACGCGCCGAGAGCGAGGAGACCACCCGGTGAGCAGCCAGCCCTACCTGAGCGTGATCGTGCCGCTGTACGACGGGGCCCGCTACATCGCCGAGACGCTCACCAGCCTGCAGCAGCAGGAGGGCGCGGAGCGCATCGAGGTGGTCGTCGTCGACGACGGCTCCACCGACGACGGGCCGGAGATCGTCGCCGCGCACCCCGTCGGGGCCCGGCTGGTCCGGCAGCCCAACCGGGGCGTGGCCGCCGCGCGGAACCGCGGCTGCCTGGAGGCCCGCGGCACCTGGCTCGCGTTCCTCGACCAGGACGACCTGTGGCACGCCTCCCGGTTCGCCCGCATGGAGCCGGTCCTGCGCTCCGTCACCGAGGGCTGCGTGCTCACCACCCTGCACTCGTTCGCCGTCGAGGACGACCGTGCCGTGCTGCGCGCCGACCGCGCGAACGCCGAGGACCTGGTCGACACCTGGGTGGCCGACGAGTCCGCCGTCGCGGCGATCGCCGCCCCCGGGTCGCCGCTGGAGCTGACCCGCGGCCTGCCGCGCCGGCACGTCGACGTGGACGAGGCGATGCGCAGCACCGTCTCGCCGACCACCGCGTTCTTCGTCCGGGCCGACCACCTGCGCCTCGCCGGCGGCTGGAGCCTGCACGCGCGCTCGATCGACGACTGGTGGCTGATGACCGCCCTGGCGTACCTGGAGCCGATCCTCGTCGTCGACGAGCCCAGCCACCTGTACCGCGTGCACGCCGCGGCCACGTCCCGGTCCACCGCGTTCTGGTACGCCTACGCGTCCTCGCTGGTCGCGGCCCGGTTCGGCGGGAACTACACGCCGCTGGGCGAGGCGCTGACCACCCCGCTCGACAGCCCGACCGTCCGGCACATGCTCGGGGAGATCGTGGACTCCGAGG
>DAMBCY010000044.1:0-16597 GCA_032056255.1 Cellulomonas sp.
GGGCAGGGCGGCAGGGTGGGCGGAGCAGGGCGGTTGGCGGCGGGGCGTGTGAACGCTAACATCGACTGCGGAAGGCATCGCGGGTGCCAGGACGGCACGCCCGCACGGATCGCCGCCGCCGACGGGCACCGGAGCCCACGGCCGCAGGACGGAGCATCGCCATGGCGCAGGAGCCGCACGACGACATCACCGGCGCGCGGAGCGCGATCGCCGAGGGCCGCACCTCCCTCGGCATCGAGCTCGGCTCGACCCGGATCAAGGCCTGCCTGATCGGGCCGGACCACGCCCCGCTCGCCACCGGCAGCCACGAGTGGGAGAACCAGCTCGTCGACGGTGTGTGGACCTACTCCCTCGACGCCGTGTGGGCGGGCCTGCGGGAGGCGGTCGCGGCGCTGCTGGACGACGCGGAGCGGCAGCACGGGGTGCGGCCGACGACGGTCGGTGCGCTCGGGGTGTCCGCGATGATGCACGGCTACCTGCCGTTCGACGCCGACGGGAACCTCCTGGTGCCCTTCCGCACCTGGCGGAACACCTCGACGGGTCGCGCCGCGGGCGAGCTGTCCGACCTGCTCGGGTTCAACATCCCGCTGCGCTGGTCGGTCGCGCACTACTACCAGGCCGTCCTCGACGAGGAGCCGCACGTCCCGCAGGTCGCCTTCGTGACGACGCTCGCCGGCTACGTGCACCGGCGGCTCACCGGCCGCACGGTCATCGGCGTCGGCGACGCGTCCGGGATGTTCCCGATCGACCCGGTGACGCGCGACTACGACGCCGGGATGCTCGCCCGGTTCGACGAGCACGTGGCGTCGCGCCGACCCGGCCTGCACCTGCGCGACCTGCTCCCCGTCGTGCTGCCGGCGGGCGCCGACGCCGGGCGGCTCACCGACGAGGGTGCCGCGCTGCTCGACCCGACCGGCACGCTGCGCGCCGGCGTCCCGCTCTGCCCGCCCGAGGGCGACGCCGGCACCGGCATGGTCGCGACGAACTCCGTCGCCCCCCGCACCGGCAACGTCAGCGCCGGCACGTCGATCTTCGCGATGGTGGTGCTGGAGAAGGCGCTGGCGAGCCGGCACCACGAGCTCGACGTCGTCACCACCCCGGCGGGCGACCTGGTCGCGATGGTGCACTGCAACAACGGCGCGTCCGAGCTGGACGCCTGGGCCGGCCTGTTCGGCGAGTTCGCGACGGCGCTCGGTGCTCCGGCCGCGCCCGACGCCGTGTTCGGCGCGCTGTTCCGCGCGGCGCTGGCGGGTGACGCGGACGGCGGCGGCCTGCTGGCGTTCAACTACCTGTCCGGGGAGCCGATCACCGGCCTGGACTCCGGCCGGCCGCTGGTCGTCCGCACCCCGGACTCCCGGCTGACCCTGGCGAACTTCATGCGCACCCAGCTGCTGTCGGCGTTCGGCACCCTCAGCCTCGGCATGCACGTCCTGGCGGGCGAGGGCGTGGCGATCGACGCGATGTTCGCGCACGGCGGCATGTTCAAGACCGCGGGCGTGGCGCAGCGGCTGCTCGCCGCCGCCATCGACGCCCCCGTGGCCGTCGGCGCGACCGCGGCGGAGGGCGGGGCGTGGGGCATCGCCGTGCTGGCCGCCTACCTGGACGCCGCGGGCGAGCAGGACCTGCCCACCTACCTGGCCGAGCGGGTGTTCGCCGACGCGGAGGTCGACGTCGTCGCCCCCGACGCCGCGGACGTCGCCGGCTACGAGCGCTTCCTCGACCGTTACCGTGCCGGCCTCGCGGTCGAGCGCGTCGCGACCGAGACCCTCTGAGAACCCACCGGAAGGACACCCTGAGATGACCCGGACCCTCGCCGACCACCCGGCCGAGGTGCAGGAGGCCGTGGCGCGCACCCGCGAGGTGGTCGCCCGGCTGCACGCCGAGCTGCCCCGCTGGGAGCTCGTCGTCTGGACGGCCGGCAACGTGTCGCAGCGCGTGCAGGTCGACCCCGCCGGCCCGTCCCGCGACGACCTGTTCGTCATCAAGCCGTCGGGCGTGACCTACGACGGGCTCACCCCGGAGTCGATGGTGGTGTGCGACCTCGACGGCGCGCTCGTCGACGGCACGCGCAGCCCGTCGTCCGACACCGCGGCGCACGCCTACGTGTACACGCACCTGCCGCACGTCGGCGGCGTGGTGCACACCCACTCGACGTACGCGACGGCCTGGGCCGCGCGGGCCGAGCCGGTGCCGTGCGTGCTGACGATGATGGCCGACGAGTTCGGCGGGGACGTCCCGGTCGGGCCGTTCGCGCTGATCGGGGACGACTCGATCGGCCGCGGCATCGTCGAGACGCTGCGGGGCTCCCGCAGCCCGGCCGTGCTGATGCGCAACCACGGCCCGTTCACCATCGGGAAGGACGCGGAGGCCGCCGTCAAGGCCGCCGTGATGGTCGAGGAGGTCGCGCGCACCGTGCACGTCTCCCGGCAGCTCGGTGAGCCCACCCGGATCCCGCAGGCCGACATCGACTCCCTGTACGCCCGGTACCAGAACGTCTACGGCCAGAGCAGCGCCGCTGCGGCCACGAAGGAGCACGGAGCATGAGCAAGCCCTACGCCGACCGCGAGGTCTGGTTCTTCACCGGCAGCCAGGACCTCTACGGCGAGGACACCCTGCGCCAGGTGGCCGAGCAGTCCCAGGAGGTGGCGCGCCTGCTGGACGCGTCCCCGGACGTGCCGGTGCGCATCGTGTGGAAGCCGGTGCTCAAGGACTCCGGGTCGATCCGCCGGGCGATGCTCGACGCGAACTCGGACGACCGGGTGCTCGGAGTCATCACCTGGATGCACACGTTCAGCCCCGCCAAGATGTGGATCGCGGGCCTGGACCAGCTGCGCAAGCCGCTGCTGCACCTGCACACGCAGGCGAACGTCGAGCTGCCCTGGGCCAGCATCGACATGGACTTCATGAACCTCAACCAGGCCGCGCACGGCGACCGCGAGTACGCCTACATCGCCTCCCGCCTGGGCGTCGCGCGCACGACCGTCGTCGGGCACGCGTCGAACCCGGCCGTCGCGAGGCGGGTCGGCACCTGGGCGCGGGCCGCCGCGGGCTGGGCGGCCACGCACGAGCTGAAGCTGGCCCGGTTCGGCGACAACATGCGCGACGTCGCGGTCACCGAGGGCGACAAGACCGAGGCCGAGCTGCGGTTCGGCGTGTCGGTGAACACCTGGGGCGTGAACGACCTGGTCGCCGCCGTCGCCGCGGTCGGCGACGCCGAGGTCGACGCGCTGGTCGCCGAGTACGAGGACCTCTACGACGTCGTGCCCGAGCTGCGTCGCGGCGGCGACCGGCACGACTCGCTCCGGTACGCCGCCCGTCAGGAGGCCGCGCTGGAGGGCCTGCTGACCTCGCTGGGCGCCAAGGCGTTCACGACCAGCTTCGAGGACCTGGGCGACCTGCGCCAGCTCCCCGGCATCGCCGTGCAGCGCCTCATGTCGAAGGGCTACGGCTTCGGCGCGGAGGGCGACTGGAAGACCGCCGTCCTGGTGCGGGCGGCCAAGGTCATGGGCGAGGGCCTGCCCGGCGGCGCGTCGCTGATGGAGGACTACACCTACGACCTGACGCCCGGCCAGGAGCGCATCCTGGGCGCCCACATGCTCGAGGTCTGCCCCTCCCTGACCACGTCGACGCCGAAGGTGGAGATCCACCCGCTCGGCATCGGCGGCAAGGAGGACCCCGTCCGCATGGTGTTCGACGCCGACCCGGGCGAGGCCGTCGTGGTGTCGCTGGCGGACATGCGCGACCGGTTCCGGATGACCGCGAACGTCGTCGACGTGGTGCCCCTGACGCAGGAGCTGCCGAACCTGCCGGTGGCCCGCGCGGTGTGGGAGCCGCGGCCGGACCTCGCCACGTCGGCGGAGGCCTGGCTGACGGCCGGCGGTGCGCACCACACGGTCATGTCGACCGCGGTGGGTGTCGACGCGTTCGAGATCTACGCGGACATCGCCGGCACGGAGCTGCTGGTGATCGACGAGCACACCACCCGGCGCGGCTTCCGCGACCAGGTGCGGTGGAACCAGGTGTACTTCCGCATCGCCCAGGGGTTCTGAGCCTCTCCTCCCGCGACGACGGCCCGCTCCCGGATGCTCCGGGGGCGGGCCGTCGCTGTCTTCAGACCCTTGCGACGCCGAGGGCGAGATGTCGGCTCCGCGTGCATCGCAGGCACCTTCTGAGTTTGTGGATCAAACTCAGAAACCACCCGTTCGCGCGGCCGGGGGGTGCTCCGTCGAGCCGGAAGTGCGCGCTCACATCGCTGTGACCAGCGTGGATACCCATCGACATGGCGCGGTGGGCCACCGTTATCCTTCCGCAACCTCATTGGCTTGACTTCCTGAAGTCAAGGCCGGGAGAGTGTGCACCGTGCTCGCCGGTGGCGGGGCCTGGAGGCGCAGTGCTCCCGGTCCTCCGACGGACGGCGTAGGGCAGGACGGGCGACGACGCGGGTCGCGCCCTTGACGACGAGGTCAGCAACCCTCTCGAGGAGGAGAAGGACATGAAGAGCATCCGGTTCGCCGCGCTCGGCGGCGCTCTCGCGCTCACCCTGGCGGCGTGCTCCGGCGGTGGTGCGGGCAGCACCGACGACGGCACCGACGGCGGCAGCACGGCGGCCCCCGCCGACCAGACGATCGGCGTCGCGATGCCGACCGAGACCTCGGAGCGCTGGATCGCCGACGGCGACGCGGTCAAGAGCCAGCTGGAGGACCTCGGGTTCTCCGTCGACCTGCAGTACGCGGCCGACGACATCCCGACGCAGCAGCAGCAGATCGACCAGATGGTCACGAAGGGCGTCGACCTGCTGATCGTCGCCTCCATCGACGGCACCGCGCTGGCCAACCAGCTGCAGGCCGCGGCGGACGCGAACATCCCGGTCATCGCCTACGACCGCCTCATCAACGGCACCGAGAACGTCGACTTCTACGTCACGTTCGACAACTACAACGTGGGTGTCCAGCAGGCCACCTCGCTGCTCGTCGGCCTGGGCCTGCTCCAGGAGGACGGCACCACGGCGGGCGACGCCACCGGGCCGTTCAACATCGAGCTGTTCGCCGGCTCGCTGGACGACAACAACGCGCACTTCTTCTTCCAGGGCGCGATGGACACGCTCCAGCCGTACATCGACGAGGGCACCCTGGTCGTGAAGTCGGGCCAGACCAAGATCGACCAGGTCGCCACGCTCCGCTGGCTGCAGGAGACCGCGCAGAAGCGCATGGAGGACCTGCTGACCTCCACGTACAACGACGGCTCCAAGGTCGACGGCGTGCTGTCGCCGTACGACGGCATCTCCCGCGGCATCATCACCGCGCTGCAGAACGCCGGCTACGGCCCGGGCATCGACGCCGGCCTGCCGATCGTGACCGGCCAGGACGCCGAGATCGCCTCCGTCAAGCTCATCAACGACGGCGTCCAGTTCTCGACGATCTTCAAGGACACCCGCAAGCTCGCCGAGCAGGCCGTCACCTCGGCGCAGGCGTTCCTCGCGGGCGAGGAGCCGGAGGCGAACGACACCGAGACGTACGACAACGGCGTCAAGGTCGTCCCGTCCTACCTGCTGGACTCGGACATCGTCTACGCCGGCAACATCCAGTCGCTGCTCATCGACTCGGGCTACTGGACCGAGGAGGAGGTCGCGGCCGGCCAGGCCGACTGACCGACCGACGCGCCACCGACGTGGACCGGCCGGCACCCCGCGTGCCGGCCGGTCCCGCGCCGCAGCACCACGCCCGACGAACGAGGACGGTCGAGGCCGCATGAGCGACCACATCCTGGAAATGCACTCCATCACCAAGACCTTTCCCGGGGTCAAGGCTCTGCAGGACGTCAACCTGAACGTCCGGCGGGGGGAGATCCACGCGATCTGCGGGGAGAACGGGGCCGGCAAGTCCACCCTCATGAAGGTGCTGTCGGGCGTGTACCCGCACGGCAGCTACGACGGGGAGATCCGCTTCGAGGACGAGACGGTCGAGTTCGGCTCGATCAACGACTCCGAGGACAAGGGGATCGTGATCATCCACCAGGAGCTCGCCCTGGTGCCGTACCTGTCCGTCGCGGAGAACATCTTCCTCGGCAACGAGCGGTCCTCCGGCGGCCTGATCGACTGGAACCGTGCCAACTCCGAGGCCGCCGCCCTGCTGGCGCGGGTCGGCCTGGACGAGAACCCGGTCACCCCGATCGGCCAGCTCGGCGTCGGCAAGCAGCAGCTCGTGGAGATCGCCAAGGCGCTCTCCAAGAAGGTGAAGCTGCTCATCCTGGACGAGCCGACGGCCGCCCTCAACGACTCCGACTCCGAGCACCTGCTCGACCTGCTCCGGCACCTCAAGGGCCAGGGCATCACGTCGATCATGATCTCGCACAAGCTCAACGAGATCGCCGAGATCGCGGACTCCACGACGATCATCCGCGACGGGAAGACCATCGAGACGCTCGACATGGCGGCCGACAAGGTCACCCAGGAGCGGATCATCAAGGGCATGGTCGGCCGCGACCTCGAGCACCGGTACCCGGAGCACGTGTCGCACGTCGGCGAGGAGGTGTTCCGGGTCGAGGACTGGCACGTCGAGCACCCCACCCAGCCCGGTCGCGTGATCGTCGACGGTGCGTCGTTCGACGTGCGGGCCGGCGAGATCGTCGGCATCGCGGGCCTCATGGGGGCCGGGCGCACCGAGCTCGCGATGAGTGTCTTCGGCCGCTCCTACGGCCGCAACATCACGGGCAGGGTGTTCCTGCACGGCAAGGAGATCCGGACCCGCTCGGTGTCCGAGGCGATCGGCCACGGCCTGGCGTACGCCACCGAGGACCGCAAGACCTACGGCCTCAACCTCATCGAGGACATCCGCCGGAACATCTCCGCCGCCGGGCTCGGCAAGCTGTCGAAGGCCGGCTGGGTCAACGGCAACGAGGAGATCAAGGTCGCCGAGGAGTACCGGCGCTCGATGAACATCAAGTCGCCGACGGTCATGGCCCTCGCGGGCAAGCTGTCCGGCGGCAACCAGCAGAAGGTCGTCCTGTCCAAGTGGATCTACACCGACCCCGAGGTGCTGATCCTGGACGAGCCGACCCGCGGCATCGACGTCGGTGCCAAGTACGAGATCTACACGATCATCAACAAGCTCGCGGACGCCGGGAAGGCCGTCGTGGTCATCTCGTCGGAGCTGCCCGAGCTGCTCGGCATCTGCGACCGGATCTACACCCTCGCGTTCGGCCGGATCACCGGCGTCCAGGAGCGCGCGGTCGCCACCCCGGAGAGCCTCATGGAGCTCATGACGAAGGAAAAGGACACGGTTCGATGACGGCAGTCGAGGGCCTGCGGGACATCTTCACGAAGAACCTGCGGACAAGTGGCATCTACATCGCGTTCGTGGTGATCGTCGGGCTGTTCGCGATCCGGACAAACGGGCTGCTGCTGTCGCCCGACAACGTCACGAACATCCTGCTCCAGTACTCCTACATCCTGATCCTGGCAATTGGGATGGTCATCGTCATCATCGGTGGCCACATCGACCTCTCGGTCGGGTCGGTGGTCGCCCTCACCGGCGCGGTGTCGGCAATCATCGTCATCAAGCACGGAGCGCCGTGGTGGCTCGGGATTCTCGCCGCTCTGGTTGTCGGTGCTCTCGTGGGCGTCTGGCAGGGGTTCTGGGTCGCCTATGTCGGGGTGCCCGCGTTCATCGTCACCCTCGCGGGCATGCTCCTCTTCCGCGGTCTGACGTTCGAGGTCCTCAGCAACGTGTCTCTGTCGCCGTTCCCCCCGGCGTACCAGAAGGTCGCGGGCGGGTTCCTCAACGGCCTGCTGGGCGGTAACGGGTTCGACGCGTTCACGCTGATCGTCGCGGCCATCGCGGTGGCCGGGTACGCGTTCGCGTCCTACCGCTCGCGTGCCGGTCGCATCCGCTACCAGCAGTCCGTCGAGGCCATGCCGCTGTTCGTCCTGCGCATCGTGCTCATCGCGGCGGTCGTCATGGCGTTCGCCTGGCAGCTCGCGCACTCGCGCGGCCTGCCGATCGTGCTGATCATCCTGGCCGTGCTGATCCTGGTCTACAACACGGTCACCAGCCGCACGGTCTTCGGCCGGCACGTCTACGCGATCGGCGGCAACCTGTCGGCCGCGCAGCTGTCCGGCGTGAAGGTCAAGCAGGTCAACTTCTGGATCTTCGTCAACATGGGCCTGCTGGCCGGTGTCGCCGGTGCGATCTACTCCTCCCGCTCGAACGGCGCCCAGCCGGGTGCGGGCAACATGTTCGAGCTCGACGCCATCGCCGCGTGCTTCATCGGCGGGGCGTCGACGACCGGTGGTGTCGGCCGCGTGACCGGTGCCATGGTCGGTGGCCTGATCATGGCCGTCATGTCGAACGGCATGCAGCTCATGGGCGTCCCGCAGTCCACGCAGCAGATCGTCAAGGGCCTCGTGCTGCTGCTGGCCGTGGCGTTCGACATCTACAACAAGCGCCGCGCGGGCGCCGCTCGCTGATCGACGCGGCGGGTGCCGCCCGCTCGGGCAGCACCCCCGCAGCACCGGCCGGGGGCCGGGACGGATCGACTCCGTCCCGGCCCTCGGCCGTGCCGGCGTGCCGGGCCGGGACCCGCTACAGCCAGCGGTTCCGGCGGAACGCCCGGTACAGCCCCACGCACGCGCCGACGATCACCGCCAGCACCACGAAGTACCCGTACCGCGTCCCGAGCTCGGGCATGTGCTCGAAGTTCATGCCGTAGATCCCCGCGACGGCGGTCGGCACCAGCGCGATCGCCGCCCACGCCGAGATCTTGCGCATGTCCTCGTTCTGCCGGAGCGCGACCCGGCTCTGGCCCATGGTGACCCGCGCGGTGTTGGCCTGGAGCACGTCGGTGAGCTGGCGGTCGATCACCTCGATCGCGTCGACGGCACGCAGCAGGTGGTCCTGCACGTCGCGGAAGTACGGCTCCGCGGCCGCGGGCACGTGCGGCACCTCCCCGGCGGCCAGCCGCTCCAGCGGCCGCTGGAGGGGGAGCATCGCACGGCGGAACTCCGCGACCTCCTGCTTGAGCTTGTAGATCCGCTCCGAGTGGTCGTCGTCGCCCCCGCCGAACACGAGCCGCTCGATGTCGTCCACGTCGAGGTCGATGTGCTGCAGGGCGACCTCGTACGCGTCGACCACGCGGTCCGCCGTCCGGTACAGCACGCCGGCCGCGCCGAAGTCCTGGTCGGGCGGGACGCCCGCGTCGAGCTCCGCCCGCACTTGGCGGAGCACGCCGCCCTCGCCGTGCCGGACCGAGACGACCGCGTGCGGTCGCAGGAACATCGCGATCTCCGTGACGTCGACGACCTCGACGTGGTCCACGTACCGCACGGGCTTGAGCACCACGAACACGACGTCGTCGTAGACCTCGAGCTTCGGGCGCTGGTGGGCGTTCACCGCGTCGTCGACCGCCAGCGCGGGCAGCCGGAACTCCGTGGCGACCTCGGCGATGTCCGCGGCGCTGGGCTCGCGCAGCCCCGTCCACACGTACCCCTCGGTCGCGCGCGCCGCCGCGCCCGCCCGGTCGAGCGGCACCCGCCCGGGCACCCGCCGCCCGCCCGTGTACAGGCCGCAGTCCCCGACCGCCGCGTCCGCCCCGACCCGCTGCCCGTCCGTCACCCGCCCACTCTAGGGAGCGCGGGCTGCTCCCGCCCCCGCGCACCGGCGCACCCGCGCGCTCGCGCGCTCGCGCGCCCGCGCACCCACCCACCGCGCACCCACCCACCGCGCACCCAACCACCGCGCACCCGCGCGCCCGCGCGGTCAGGCGCGGGTGCGGCGCAGCGCGACGACCGTGATGTCGTCCGGTCGCGGGTCCGCGACGGCCGCGAGGCGCAGGATGCGCTGCACGGCCTCCTCGGCGGACGGGCAGTCCAGCAGCTCGCCGGCGAGCAGCGGGATGCAGCGCAGCGACCCGTCGAACAGGTCGAGCACGCCGTCGCTGAAGGTGATGAGCAGGTCGTCCGGGCCGAGGCAGGTCTCGCCGAGCTCGCGGGTGGCCTCGTCGGTGACGCCGAGCGGCAGGCCGAGCGCGTCCAGCCGGGTCCAGCCGCCGTCGGCCCGGACGACCAGCGTGAGGCCGTGCCCGGCGTCGGCGTAGGTCACGCGGCCGGTCGCGGGGTCGAGGCGCGCGTGGAACGCGGTGGCGAACAGCCCCGAGTCGGACAGGTCGGCGTGCAGCACCGCGCCCGCGTGCAGCATGGCGCGGTCGACGTCGTCGCCGTGCGCCGACCCGCGCAGCACCGCGCGGACGGCCGCGGCGAGGATCGCCGCCGCGGGGCCCTTGCCCATGACGTCGGCGAGCGTGAGGACCACGCCGCCGCCGGTCTCGTACCAGTCGTAGAAGTCGCCGCCGACGGTGCGGCTCGGCAGGCACGACCCCGCGAGCTCGTACCCGGGCACGTCGATGGTGTCGCGGGGCAGCAGCCCCATCTGCACCTGCTGCGCACGGTCGAGCTCGGCGTCCACCGAGAGCTCCTTGGCCACCCACGCGGCGAGGTCACGCAGCAGGGCGCCCTGGTCGGCGGTGAACCGGCGGGGCCGGGTGTCGGCGATGCACAGCGTGCCGAGGCGGCGGCCGTCGGCGGAGACCAGGGGGTGCTCGGCGTAGAACCGCAGGCGCGCGCCGGGACCGCGGTCCTCCAGCACGGCCGTCGCGTCGGCGGGCGCGGTCCCGTCCGGCTCGTGGGCGGGAGCGCCGGTGCCGAGCAGCGACACCGTGGCGGTGGGGACGTCGAACAGCTGCCGGGCGAGGCGCACCACCCGGTCGAACCGCGGCTCGACCGCGGCCGTCACGGCACCGAGACCCTCCAGGGCGGCGAGCCGCCGGGCGGCGTCCGAGGGCACGTCCGGCGCCGCAGGCGCCGTCCCGGCGGGCTCCGCGGGCTCCGACTCCCCGTCGGTGCCGCGCTGCTCCGGGATCGGGTTGCCGGTGCTCGTCGGTGCGGACACCTGGGGCACCTCCGATCCACGCGCGGCCGCCCCCGGGCGGAGGCGTTCCTTCATCGTCGGTATCGGCATCCGGGGCGCAGAACTGAGCCGCTGTGGCCGACCTCACCGATGCACAGGGTCGTCCCAGGTGGCCGGGTCCGGACCGTCGGCGCGCACCGTGTCAGGCGCCGGCGAGCACCGCGTCCCTGGCCAGCAGCAACGCGCCGCGGGCGGGCGCCGCGAGGCCCAGCCGGCCGGCGACGACGTCCACCACGGCGCCCGAGGTCACGGCCGTGCGCTCCGCCAGGACCTCGCGGAGCGGGTCGAGCAGCAGGTCGCCCGCACCGGCGAGCACGCCGCCCACGACCAGCACGTCCGGGTCGAGCACGGTGCACACCGAGCCGAGCGCGGTGCCCAGGTGCCGGCCCACGTCGGACAGCACCCGGCGGCAGCCCGGGTCGCCCTCGGCGGCCAGACCCAGCACCGCCGGCAGGGTCATCGGGCCGTGCGACGCCAGCAGCAGGTCCAGCACCCCGGCGGAGCCGGCGTACACCTGGAGGCAGCCGCGGTTGCCGCACGAGCACACCGGTCCGTCGGGGTCGATGGTGAGGTGGCCCAGCTCGCCCGCGGTGCCGGTGCGGCCGTGCACGACCTCCCCGCCGACGACGATCCCGCCCGACACGCCCTCGCTCAGCGCGAGGTGCACGACCGTCGCGCAGCCGCGTCCGGCGCCGAGCCGGGCCTCGGCGAGCGCCCCGAGGTTCCCGTCGTTGTCGAACACGACGGGCACGCCGGGCGCGGGGGCGAACAGCTCGGGCGTCGCGACCACGGCGCCCCACCCGGTCCGGACCCCGGAGCCGGCGACCCGGCCGGTGCGCACCTCCACGGGCGCGGGCACCCCGACGCCGACGGCGGCCACGGCGGCCGGGTCGGTGCCGGTCTCCCGCAGCAGACCGTCCAGCAGCGCCCGCGCCTCGCGCACGGCGCTCTCCGCCCGGTGGCCGCCCGGCAGCGGCGCGGTGCGCTCGACGGGCTCGCCCTCGCCGAGGTCGAGCACCACGCGCGCCTCGTCCAGGTAGCAGTGCACCCCGGCGAGCGCCCCGCCGGGCGTCGCGAGCGACACCGAGCGCGCGCGCCGGCCCGACCGGGTGGTGACCGCGACCCGCACGACGCGCTCGGCCTCGAGGGCCGCCACGGCGGTCGACACCGTGCCGGGGGACAGGCCGGTCGCGTGGGTGAGCTCGACCTGGGTGAGCGCGTCCGAGCGGCGCAGGGCGTCGAGCAGCAGGGCGCGGCTGTCCCGCGCCGCCGGGCCGGGGCCCCGCCCCGTGCGCTCGTCGCGGTTCACGGCCGCGCGGCGAACCGCTCGAGCAGCTCGGCGTGACCGGAGACGATCAGCAGGTCGTTCGCCGCGATCCGGGTGTCCGGCGTCGCGTACACGAAGTCGATCCCCGGGCTCTTCACCCCGATCACCGACACCCCGTACCGCTCCCGGATGCGCGACTGCCCGATCGTGAAGCCCTGCGTCTCGCGCGGGGGCCGCATCTTGACGATCGTGAAGCCGTCCTCGACCTCGATGTAGTCGAGCATCTTCCCGGACACGAGGTGCGCGACCCGCGACCCGGCATCGGCCTCGGGCAGCACCACGTGGTGGGCGCCGATCCGCTGCAGGATGCGCGCGTGCTCGGTGCTGATGGCCTTCGACCAGATCTGCGGCGTGCCGATGTCGACGAGGTTGCCGGTGATGAGCACCGACGCCTCGAGGTACGACCCGACGCCGACGACGGCGACCGAGAAGTCCCGCGCGCCGACCTGCTCCAGGGCCTCCGGGTTCGCCGCGTCGGCCTCGACGAGCGGGATGCGGCCGGTCCACTGCGCGACGAGGTCCGGGTCGCGCTCGACGGCCAGCACGTCCTGGCCCAGCCGGTCGAGCGTCGTCGCGATCGCCGAGCCGAACCGGCCCAGGCCGATGACGAGGATGCCCGCGTCCCGCTTCGGGCTCTTCTGGCCGCGCGGGCCGCCGGCGCCGCCGGGATCGCGGGCCGCGTGCCCGCCCAGGGGGTGCAGACCGGTCGCGCCGGTCCTCATCGCGTCATCCAATGATCGGCCTCTCCTCGGGCAGCCGGATGACCCGACGACGGCTGCGCAGCGCGAGCGCCGCGGCCAGCGTCATCGTGCCGGTCCGGCCGATGAACATCAGGACGGCGAGCACGTACTTCGCGGCGTCCGGGACGTCCGGGTCGGACGACAGCCCGGTGGACAGCCCGCAGGTCGCGAAGGCCGAGATCGCCTCGAACAGCACCACGTCGAGCGCCAGCCCGGTGATCCCCAGCAGCAGCAGGCACGCGACCAGGATGATCGTCGCACTCACCAGCGAGACCGCGATGGCGACCTGCAGCGCCTCGCGGGGGATCCGCCGGCCGTAGGCCTCCACGTCACGGTCGCCGCGCGCCTCGGCGACGATCGCGAGCAGCATCACGGCGAGCGTCGTCACCTTGATGCCGCCGGCCGTCGACGCGGACCCGCCGCCGACGAACATCAGGGCGTCGTTCAGCAGCCACGTGCCCTCGTGCATGTCGGCCACGTCGACGGTCGAGAACCCGCCCGAGCGCGGCATCACGCCGGCGAACAGCGCCGCCAGGAACGTCTCGCTCGGGCCGATGCCGCCGAGCGTGCGCGGGTTGGTCCACTCGAACGCGGCGACGACCACGGAGCCGAACACGACCAGGGCCGCGCTGGTGGCGACCGTCAGCTTGGAGTGCAGGCTCCAGCGCCGCGGGCGCCGCCACGTCCGCGCGACGTTGAGGATCACCGGGAAGCCCAGCGAGCCGACGAACACCCCGACGATGATCGGCAGCAGCACCCACCAGTCGGAGGCGTAGGGGACCAGCCCCTCCGTCGTCGGGATGAAGCCCGCGTTGTTGAACGCGGAGATCGCGTAGAAGACGCCGTGCCAGACCGCCTCGGACCAGGAGTCGCCGAGGATGCGCAGCCGGGGGATCAGCAGCAGCGCGATCACGACCTCGAGCAGCGTCGACGTCACGATGACGGTGCGCACCAGCGAGCCGACCTCGCCCAGCCGGGTCGTCCTGGTCTCCGAGGTGACCAGCAGCTTCTGCGTCAGGCCGATCCGGCGGGACACCGCCAGGCCGAGGATCGACGCCAGCGTCATCACGCCGAGACCGCCGATCTTGATGCCGACGAGGATCGTCGCCTGCCCGGCCGTCGACCAGTACGTGCCCGTGTCGACCGTCACCAGGCCCGTCACGCACACCGCCGACGTCGCGGTGAAGAGCGCGTCGAGGAGGGGCGCGCGCTGGCCGGACGCCGTCGCCCACGGCATCGAGAGCAGCAGCGTGAACACGGCGATCACCGACGCGAACACCCCGAGCGCGAGCCGGGCCGGCGACTGCCGGGCGAGGCGGTCGACGAGCTCGCGCCCCGACCACACCACCCGGGGGAACCCCCGTGCCATCCGCCCTCCAGCGCCCTCTACCTCGCCCGCGCGCGGCGTCCCCCGCGCGCACGAGGCACCACTGTGGCACGGCCGGGCTGCGGGCGGCGGTCAGCGGCTACGGTGTGGGCATGACCCGGGGCGTGCGCGTGGTGTGGACGCCCGAGCTGCTCGACTACGACTTCGGTCCCGGGCACCCCATGTCGCCCCTGCGGCTCGACCTCACCGTGCGCCTCGCCCGCTCCCTCGGGCTGCTGGACCTGCCGGGCGTGGAGGTCGTCGGCGCGGAGCCCGCCACCGACGCCCAGCTCGAGACGGCGCACGAGGCGGCGTACGTCACCGCGGTGCGGCTCGCGTCCGAGGGCGGTGCCGGGGACCCCGCGCGCGGCATCGGCACCGAGGACGACCCCGTCTTCCCGCACATGCACGAGGCCGCCGCCCGCATCGTCGCCGGCAGCCGCGAGGCCGCGCTCGCCGTGTGGGCCGGCGAGGTCGAGCACGCCGTCAACCTCACCGGCGGCATGCACCACGCCATGCCGGGCGCCGCGTCCGGGTTCTGCGTCTACAACGACGCGGCCGTCGCGATCCGCGCCCTGCTCGCCGCGGGGGCGGAGCGCGTCGCGTACGTCGACATCGACGCCCACCACGGCGACGGCGTGCAGCGGGCGTTCTGGGACGACCCGCGGGTGCTCACCGTCTCCGTGCACGAGTCCGGCGCCACCCTGTTCCCCGGCACCGGGTTCGCGGACGAGACCGGCGGCCCCGGCGCCCCCGGCAGCGCCGTCAACCTCGCCCTGCCGTCGCACACCGGCGACGCGGCGTGGCTGCGGGCCATCGACGCCGTCGTCCCGCCGGTCGTCCGGGCGTTCGCGCCGCAGGTGCTCGTCACCCAGCACGGCTGCGACGCGCACGTCGAGGACCCGATCGCCAACCTCGACGTCTCCGTGGACGCCGAGCGGCTCGCGTCCTCCTGGCTGCACGACCTGGCGCACGAGGTCTCCGGAGGGCGCTGGCTGGCGCTCGGCGGCGGCGGGTACGCGGTCGTCGACGTGGTGCCCCGCGCCTGGACGCACCTGCTGGCCGTCGCCGCGCACCACCCGCTCGACCCGGCCACCCGGATGCCCGCCGACTGGCGTGCCCAGGTCGTCGAGCTCTACGGCCGGGAGGGTCCCGGCTCGATGTCCGACGGCGCGGACCTCGCCTGGCGCCCGTGGAGCGCGGGCTTCGACCCCGCCGACGACGTCGACCGCGCGGTCCGCGCCACCCGCGCCGCCGCCTTCCCCCTCCTGGGCCTCGACCCCCTCCACGACTGACCCCCGCCGCCCCGCGCCCCCCGCCCCAGCACGTCGAGGGTGCCTCCGACGGCCCGAGGGAGTGCTCCGGGGCGTGCACCCTCGGACCGGCGGCACCTCCCTCGCCTCGCGGGTGGCACCAACGGGTGAGCGGGGGGAGGGTGGGAGGGGTGAGCAGAGGGGTGTTGGGGTGTCACTCCTGCCTCCCCTTTCACAGGAGCCTCACCAGGCTCTAGGGTGTCAGCGCGGCGATCCACCGGCCGCCTACGGGTCCGCGCCCCCGGCGCGCACGAGACGAGAAGAGCGGCCATGTCGAGCGAGCAGCCCGTGCGCGTGCGGTTCCTGACCGTCGCCGAGGTCGCCGAGGTCATGCGGGTCTCGAAGATGACCGTGTACCGCCTGCTGCACTCCGGCGAGATGCCGGCGGTCCGCGTGGGCCGCTCGTTCCGCGTCCCGCAGGACGCGCTCGACCACTACCTCGCGACCGCGCGGCTCGACCTCCTGCCCGGTGCCGAGGACGAGGGCGGGCCGCGGGCCGGACGGCTGTCCTCCTGAGCCCGCGGAGGGGCGCGGCCGCCCGGGTGACCGGCGCGTCGCGGGCGGCCCCGCCGATCGCGTAAGGTAGGGGGCGGACTTTCCCGTGCGTGGGCGTTCCGCGGGGGTCGGACCGGTGAGATTCGGGCCAACTCCTCCGGCTGGTCGTGCCGCGCGTCGAACGACCAGACCTGGCGGACGCCCGAGCGCTCGCCACCGGAAGCGAGTGAGGACCCATGGGCTCCGTCATCAAGAAGCGCCGCAAGCGCATGGCGAAGAAGAAGCACCGCAAGCTGCTGCGGAAGACGCGCCACCAGCGCCGCAACAAGAAGTGACGGCAGCCGCTCCTCGAGCGGCGTCGTGAGGAGGGGCCCGGCACCACGTGGTGCCGGGCCCCT